>NZ_JZWV01001174.1 GCF_000966975.1 Streptomyces katrae
GTGGCCGGCCGGGTTCGCCGGTCGGTCACCGCCTTGCGCGCCGTGGCGACGGAGCGCGGGGAGACGAGTCGGAGTCTGGAGTCGCGAGCCAACTGCTCATCAGGCTTTCGGGACGTCACGGAAGCAGTCTCGCCCGTCACTGGCCGAAAGCCCAAACGGAACGGGTCATTTCCACAGGTCATGGGGTGGAGGAACCGGGACAGACCGCCCACCCTGTCCCGTCCGCCACACCGCCTTCACTCCAGCGCCACAAGAAGCCTCCTGTAACTCCGCTTCCATGGAGCCCCACCGGTCCTCTCCGCGCGCTCACATGAGCGGGGTGAGGAAGCGGCGCAGCGCCTCCTCGTAGCGGGCCGGGTCGGCGTTCCACATCGCCCCGTGGGCGGCGTCCCGGACGGTGTGCAGGGTGACGAGGTCGGGCCGGGCGGCGGCGAGCCGGCGGGAGGGTTCCCAGGGGGCGAGGGTGTCGTCGGGCCCGTGGAAGAGCAGCACGGGCACGCGGACGGCGCCGGGGTCCTCGAACGGCGGCCGGTGGCCGGCCCGCAGCCCGGCGCGGCCCTCGGCGGCCCGGACGGTGAGCGGGAGCAGCGGGCCGGGGGTGTGGCGGGCGGCGGCGAGGTTGCGCAGGGTGGTGTGCCAGTCGAGGACGGGCGAGTCGAGCACCAGCCCGGCGATCCGCCCGGCCAGGGCCGAGTACTCGGCGGCGCGCACGGCCATGGCGGCCCCGGTGGACCAGCCGTGCAGGACGACGCGCCGGGCCCCGTAGCGCAGGGCGTAGCGGATGGCGGCGTCCAGGTCCCGCCACTCGGACTCGCCGAGGTGGCCGAGGCCGTCCGGGGAGGCGGGGGCGCCGAGGTCGCCCCGGTAGCCGAGGGAGAGCACCGGGAGCCGGAGGCGGTGCAGGAAGGGCATGACCACCATCGGGTGCTCCCGGCCGGCGCCGAGCCCGTGGACGGTGATCACCCAGGTCTGGCGGGCCCCGGGCAGGAACCAGGCGGGGAGCGGGCCGAGCTCACCGGGGACGTCCACGTCGGCGTGTTCCAGGCCGAGGGCGGTACGCGGGTTGCCCGAGTACACCTGTGGGGTGAGGGCGACGCGGGTGCCGGGGTCGAGGGCGCCGTGGCTGACGCGCAGGAGGCGGCGTACGACGGTGGCCGGATCGTGCGGGACTCCGTCGAGGACCGGGCCGACGGCGGCGTGGATCCCGGGTGCGGTGAGGCCGTGGACGCCGGGGCGCAGGGAGGCCAGGGAGCGGGTGAGGACCACCCGGTCGCCGTCGGCGGAGTGGACGCTCAGCCGGGGGGCGCCGGGCAGCGGGCGGCCGGGCTCGGGCCTGAGGGCGGCGTCGGCGGCGTACCGGCCGGCCAGGGCCGCGGCCGCTCCGGCACCGATCAGGGTCGTGGTGACGGCCGCGGCCGTCGCAGTGGCGGTACGCACCGCTCCAGTGTCGAGGCGCGGGGGGACGACGGCCACCGGAGGGCACTCCCGCCGAGCGGAGTGATCTACCTCTCTTTACCCGCTCCCGAGGGGCGCGCGAACGGGCCCCGGAGGCCCGCCGAGAGGTTCCGTTTACCCGTCCCTGACGTGCATGTATGGCGATAACTACGAAAGAATCGGGACGAAGGGCCTGATGGGGGGCCCGACAGGGACACCACCCCGCCCGAGTCAGTTCATCTTCCGTTCACCCAGATTGCCTACGGTCGGCGAGCCACTGACGCCAAACAGAAGCCTGGGTAAATGGAGCACATAACGCTTCTCCTCGGGATCGTGATCATCACCGCTCTCGTGTTCGACTTCACGAACGGTTTCCACGACACAGCCAACGCGATGGCGACCACCATCTCGACCGGCGCCCTCAAGCCCAAGACGGCGGTGGCCATGTCCGCCGTGCTCAACCTCGTCGGCGCGTTCATGTCCGTGGAGGTCGCCAAGACGATCTCCAAGGGCCTGATCAACGAGGAGGGCATCCAGCCCGAGGTGATCTTCGCCGCGCTCGTCGGCGCGATCCTCTGGAACCTGGTCACCTGGCTGGTCGGACTCCCCTCCAGCTCCTCGCACGCCCTGATGGGCGGCCTGATCGGTGCCGCGGTCGCCTCCGCGGGCATCGGCGCGGTCAACGGCGACGTCGTCGTCACCAAGGTCCTCATCCCCGCGGTCGCCGCTCCGATCGTGGCCGGTGTGGCCGCGATGCTGGCCTCCAGGCTCACGTACAAGCTGAACGGCAAGATCGGCGAGAAGACCTCCACCAAGGGCTACCGCGCCGGTCAGATCGCCTCCGCCGGTCTCGTCTCCCTCGCGCACGGCACCAACGACGCGCAGAAGACGATGGGCATCATCACCCTGGCCCTGGTCGCCGGCGGCGCCCTCCAGTCCGGCGCGAACCCGCCGGTCTGGGTCATCGTCTCCGCCGGCTCGGCCATCGCGCTCGGCACCTTCATCGGCGGCTGGCGCATCATCCGCACCATGGGCAGCGGCCTGACCGACCTCCAGCCGCAGCAGGGCTTCGCCGCCCAGACCTCGGCCGCGAGCGTCATCCTGGCCTCGTCCAATCTCGGCTTCTCCCTCTCCACCACCCACGCCTGCTCCGGCGCGGTCATGGGTGCGGGCCTGGGCCGCAAGGGCGGTGTGGTCCGCTGGTCCACCGCCACCCGCATGTTCGTCGCGTGGGGCCTGACCCTGCCGGCCGCCGCCCTGGTCTCCGCGGGCGCCGAGCTGGTCATGCGCACGGGTGACATCGGCGTCGCCGCCGTCGCCCTGTTCCTCGTCGCCTCCTGCGTGGCCATCTGGCTGGTCTCGCGCCGCCAGGTCGTCGACCACACCAACGTCAACGAGACGGCCTCCGCCTCCGAGACGGAGCAGCCCGGCGTGGTCACCACCGCCATCGCGGCCGTGGCCGTCCCCCCGGCCGCCGGCACCACCGCCGCGGTGACCGACGAGGACCTCAAGGCCACCATCCCGGCCGCCACGGCGAACCCGGCGACCCCGACGGCTCCGGCCGCCGCGGTCTGATCCCGAGAACGACAGAGGAATCGGCAGTATGAAGATCGACTGGGCAGCACTCGGCTCCGTCTTCGGGGTCAGCCTCTCCGCGACCGTCGCCCTCGTGGCCCTCTTCGCCCTGGGCCTGGTGGGCCTCTCCAAGCACGAGGCCGCCACCGAGCAGGGCGGCACCGCCACCCTGGCCCGCAGCGGCGCCTACGCCTGCTTCGCGCTCTGCGCGGCGGCCGTGGCCTACGGGATCTACCTGATCGTCAGCTGAGACCCGTCTCGGCGACACCGCGTACGACGGCTCCCCCCGGGAATTCCCGGGGGGAGTTTTCGCGTACCCGCCGCCCCTGCCCACCCCCTGGCCG
>NZ_JZWV01001175.1 GCF_000966975.1 Streptomyces katrae
GCGGTGCTGGACCCCGGGGCCGGGGCGGAGGTGCTGCGGGCCCGGCTGGAGCTGGCCCGGCCGGCGCTGGTGCTGGCGGACGCGGCCGCGCAGGCGGTGGCGGGGTGGGCGGCGCCGCTGGCCCGGCGGGCCCGGCTGGAACTGCCGGAGCTGGCCGCGCTGGGGCCGGTGGCCACCGTCGGCCCCCGGCTGCCGGGATGCGCGCCCGCGCTGGACCTCGGGGCGCCGCGGGCGGGGGTGCCCGCCGGGTACGAGGGGGACGGGGACGCGGTGGTGGTGTTCACCTCGGGGACCACCTCCCGGCCGCGTGCGGTGGTGCACACCCGGGCGGGGCTGGCGGCCGGGATGGAGACGGTGTCCTCCCTGTTCGACGCCGGGTCCGGCGCACCCGTGCTGGGCGGGACCTTCTTCGTCCTGGTGCCCTCGCTGGCGCAGGGCGCGCCGGTGGCGCTGCCGGCCCGCTCCCCCGCCGTGCTGGCCCGGCAGCTGGCGCGGCTGCGGCCCGGGGACACGTACCTGACGCCGCCGCAGCTGCGGGGGCCGGGTGTGGACGGGGTCGGCTCCGGCGAGCGCGGGACTGCTGGGGCGGGTCCGGGAGGCGGGGGCGCGGGAGGCGTGGGGGGTGTATGCGCTGACGGAGCTGTTCCCCGCGGCCGCCGTGGAGTCCCGGGAGAAGGCCGCCTTCGACGCGGCCGGGGACCTGGTGGGCACCCCGCTGCCCGGGGTGCGTACGGCGGTGGACGCGCGGGGTGAGCTGCTGCTGACCGGGCCGGCCGCCCGGGACCGCTACCTGGGCGAGGAGCCGGACCCGTGGGTGCGTACCGGCGACCGGGCGCGGCTGGACGGGGCGGGTCGGATCGTGCTGGAGGGCCGCTGCAAGGACATGGTGCTGCGGCGGGCCGAGAACATCTACCCGGGGCTGTACGAGCCGGGCCTGCACGTGCCGGGCGTGGAGCTGGGCGTGCTCGTCGGGGTTCCGGCGGGCGATGGGGACGAGCGGCTCGTCGCGGTGGTGCAGCCGCAGCGCGGGGTGCCCGAACCGGCCCTGCGCGCGGCCCTGTCGGAGCCCTTGCGGGCGATGGGGACGGCCCGGCCGGACGCGCTGCTGTTCGCGGACATCCCGATGTCGGGGCGTTCGCGCAAGCCGGACCGGGCGGCGGTGTCGGCGCTGGCGGCGGCCCGGCTGGGCGGGGGTGCGCGGTGAGCCTGTGGGTGGTGGTCCCGGCGTACGACGAGGCGGGGTCGATCGGTGCGACCCTGGCGGCGCTGGCCGCGCAGGAGGACACCGGCTTCCGGCTGGTGGTCGTCGACAACGCCTCGACGGACGGCACGGCCCGGATCGTACGGGAGTTCGCGCGCTCGGCGCCGTTTCCCGTCGATCTGGTCCACGAACCCGAACCGGGGGCGGGGACGGCGGCCGACACCGGCTTCCGGCACGCGGTACGGGGCGGGGCGCGCCTGTTGCTGCGTACGGACGCGGACTGCCTGCCGGCCCGGGACTGGACGGCCGTGGCCCGGGCGGAGTTCGGGCGGGGGGCGGAGATGGTGTGCGGGCGGAGCGTGCCGCGCCGGGACGAGCGGCCGACGTTCGCGGAGGCCCGGCTGCTGCCGGCGCTGGTGCGGCTGACCGCGCTGTACGGCCGGTGGCGGCCCGCGCACCGGGACCCCCGCTTCCGGGCGCCGTACGTGCTGTGCCACGGGCACAACCTCGGCATCACCGCCGGCCTGTACGTCCGCTGCGGCGGCGCGCCGCGCGAGCGGCTGGAGGAGGGCTCGGAGGACGTCACCCTGCTCAACCGGGCGCGGGAGCACAGCGCGGCGGTCGTGCGCTGTGAGCGGCTGGTGGTGGAGAACAGCCTGCGGCGGCTGCGTTCCTGGGGTGCCCGGCGCACCCTGCTCTGGTACTGGGACCGGCGCTACCGGCCCGTCGACACGAAGGAAGTCCACGTCCGATGACCACCACCCACGCCCACACGCACTCCCACGCCCGGGCCCGCGGCCGGGACCGCCGGGTGTACCTGCGCAGCCACCCCCTCCTCTTCGGGCTGCTGGCGGCGACGCGCGGGCGCGGGGTGCGGCGGCTCGGCGGGACGGTGCTGGTGCACGACGCGGAGGCGTACCGGCAGGCGCTGACCCGGCTGCCGCTGGACCGGACGGCGGCGGGGACGACGGGCGGGGCCGCGCGGGAGGCGTTGCGCGGAGCCGGGGGCGTGCTGTTCGACCAGGAGGGCGGCGGGCACCGCGCGGACCGGGTGGAGCGGCTGCGGGAGGTGTGGCGGCCACTGCTGGTACGGGGGTTCGCGCCGCTGGGGCGGGGCGGGGAGGTGGACGTGGTGGCGCTGGCCCGGGAGCTGGCGGGGTCGGTGGTGTGCGCCCTGCTGGAGTGCCCGGCCGACCCGCGGGCGGTGGCGGAGGCGGCCGCCGTCGCCGCGGCGGCCTCGGTACGGGACCACCTGCCGGGCCTGCCACGACCGGGTGCGGGGGCGAGGGCGGCCGGGGCGGCGGAGCGCCTGCGGGGCCTCCTGGCCGACGGGGACCCGCTGTCCGCGATGCTCAACACCACCGTGGCGGCGCTGCCGCGGGCGGTGGCGTGGTGCGCGGACGCCGGCCTGTGGGGGCAGGCCGCGGACGCGGAGCTGCGGCCCCGGCTGGCGGAGGAGCTGCTGCGGGTGACGGCGGCCTCCCCGGTGCTGCCCCGGGTGGCGGCGGCGGACGGGCTGGTCGGGGGCTGCCCGGTGCGCGGCGGGGACCGGCTGCTGCTGGTGGCCCGGCACGCGGCGCAGGCCCACGGCCGCGACCCGGACGGCCGTTCCCCGGCCGGGCCGGGGGTGGCCCGGCTGGTGTTCGGCGCGGGCCCGCACACCTGCCCGGGCGCCCGCCTGGCCACCGCCCAACTGGCCGACACCCTGGAGGCCCTGGCCCCGCACCGGCCGGTGGTGACCCGCGCCCGGGTGGACCGGAGGTCGGCCCTGCCGGGCTGGCGGGAGCTGCGGCTGGCGGCGACCGCGTGACCCGCGCGACCGGGGCCTGCCGGAGCGGCTCCCCGTCCTCGCCGCGACCGGCGTCGACGGCGGCCGCCACCCCGCCCGCCCGACGCAACCACCCCGCCCGCACACCGGACCCGTACGGACCGGCAGGAGGAGCAGCCGCATGAGGATCGCCGTCACCGGCGCGAGCGGCTTCTGCGGCGGTCATGTCGCCCGCGCCGCCGCCGCGGCCGGCCACTCCGTGGTCTGCCTGGGCCGCCGGCCGGGCCCGCTGGGCGAACACCGGTACTGGGACGCGGCGTCGGCCGAACCCGCCCTCCCGGGCGTGGAGCTGATCGTGCACTGCGCGGCGGCGGTGGGCGATCCGGCGCCGGGTTCGCGGGCGGAGGCGGAGATGCGCGCCGTGAACGTGGGCGGCACGGCCCGGCTGCTGCGGGCGGCGGCGGGCCGGCCGGTGGTGTGGGTGAGCAGCGCGAGCGTCTACGACCCGCGCCTGGACCGGTCCCGGGTCACGGAGGACCACCCCCGCTCGCACCACCTCAACGCCTACGGCCGTACGAAGGCGGAGGGCGAGGCGCTGGCCCTGGCGGCGGGGGCGGTGGTGCTGCGCCCGAGGGCGGTCTACGGCCCGGGCGACACCCAGCTCCTCCCCCGCCTGCTGTCCCGGGTACGCGCCGGCACCCTGTTCCTCCCGGGCCCGGACGTCCGCCTCAGCCTGACGGCGGTGGAGAACCTGGCCTCCGCCTGCCTGGCGGCCCCGGCCTGGGCCCCGGGCGCGTACAACATCGCCGACGCGGCCCCGTACGCCCGGGACGCGGCGATCACGGCGGTCCTCCACGCCCACGGCATCCCGGCCCGCGTCCGCCACCTCCCCCTCCCCCTGGCGGCAGCGGCGGCCCGCGCGGCGGAGGCGGCGTCCCGCCTCACCCGCACGGAACCACCCCTGAGCCGCTACGCCCTGGACCAGCTGTCCCACCCGGTGACCCTGGACCTGACCAGGTCCCGCTCCCAGGGCTGGACCCCGGCCCGCGCCCTGGAGGACTACCTGGCGGACGTGCCCGCCGCGCCGCTCAGTCCTCGGTCGGGGTGAGGCGGAGGGAGATGCTGTTGATGCAGTAGCGCTGGTCCGTGGGGGTCGGGTAGCCCTCGCCCTCGAAGACGTGGCCCAGGTGGGAGCCGCACTTCGCGCAGAGGACCTCCGTGCGGACCATGCCGTGGGAGGTGTCCGCCTTCAGTTCGACCGCCTCGGAGTCCTTCGGGTCGTAGAAGGAGGGCCAGCCGCAGTGGGACTCGAACTTCTCCGTGGAGCGGAACAGTTCGGCGCCGCAGCCGCGGCAGGAGTAGACGCCCTCCGTCTTGGTGTCCGTGTACTCGCCGCGGAAGGCCGGTTCGGTGCCGGCGAGGCGGAGTACCTGGTACTCGGACGGGGTCAGCTCCGCCTGCCACTGCTCGTCCGTCTTCTGGACCTCGTACGCCATGACGCTTCCGCTCCCTCGGTTCCTCAGTTGGCCAGGCGGGCGAGGATCTGGGGTCCCAGGTCCGTGACGTCGCCCGCGCCCATCGTGAGAACGAGATCACCGGGCTTGGCCATTCCCGCGATCACGTCGGCGACGGCGTTCTTGTTGTCTTGTCGTGCTCGGGGGTGACGTCGGCGCCGGCGGCGCGGGCGGCGGCGATGATGATCTCGCTGGTGACGCCGGGGACCGGGTCCTCGCGGGCCGGGTAGATGTCGAGGACGACCGAGGCGTCGGCGAGGGCGAGGGACTGGCCCATCTCCGTGCCGAGCTCCTGGGTGCGGGAGAAGAGGTGCGGCTGGAAGACGACCAGGATGCGGGAGTCCCCGGCGGCGCCGCGGATGGCTTCGAGGTCGGCGGTCATCTCGGTGGGGTGGTGCGCGTAGGAGTCGATGACCTGGACGCCGGCCGCCTCGCCCTTGAGCTGGAGGCGGCGCTTGACGCCGGTGTACTTGCCGAGGGCGGAGGCCAGGTTGTGCGCGGGGATGCCGAGGGCGACGCCGGCGGCGAGGGCGGCGACGGCGTTGTGCGCGTAGTGGCGGCCGGGCACGGAGACGGTGAAGGTGAGCGGGCGGCCGTCGAGGAGGACGGTGACCTCGCTGGTCAGACCGCGGGGGGTGATCTTGGTGATGCGGACGTCGGCGTCCTCGGCCTCGCCGTACGTGACGACGTGCAGGCCTTCGCGGCCCGCGACGCGGCGGGCGATCTCGGCGGCGCCGGCCTGGCCCTGGGCGACGACGAGGGTGCCGCCGGGGACGATCTTGCCGACGAAGGTCTCGAAGGACTCGTAGATCTCGTCCATCGACGCGTAGTTCGCGTGGTGGTCGAGCTCCGCGTTGAGGATGATCGCGACCTGCGGGGCGTACTTGTGGAAGCTGCGGTCGCTCTCGTCCGCCTCGGCCACGAAGATGTCGCCCTCGCCGTGGTGGGCGTTGGAGCCGGGGGCGTCCAGGTCGCCGCCGATGGCGTAGGAGGGGTCCAGGCCCAGGGCGGAGAGGGAGACCGCCAGCATGGACGTGGTGGTGGTCTTGCCGTGGGTGCCGGCGACGGCGATCGGGCGCAGGCCGTCCATCAGGGCGGCGAGGGCGTCGGAGCGGTGCACGACGGGGATGCCGAGTTCGGCGGCGCGGGCCAGTTCCGGGTTGTCGGCGCGGATGGCGCTGGAGACGACCACGCAGGTGGACTCGGGGGCGAGGTGGCCGGCGGCGTGCCCGATGTGGACCGTGGCACCGTGGGCGCGCAGCGCCTCGGCGGTTTCGGAGTCACGGGCGTCGCTGCCGGCCACCCGCGCGCCCCGCTGGGCGAGGATCTTCGCGATGCCGGACATGCCGGCGCCGCCGATGCCGATGAAGTGGGGCCGTTCCATCGCGGTCGGCAGGCCGGGCTTCATTCAGGTCGCTCCAGGATCGTGTGCGGGGTCCGCGGGCGGGGGTCCGCGGGTGTGTCCGCCCCAGCCTATTCGTTGTGGGCGAAGAGCTTGAGCACCGGAACCCCGACCTTGTGCCGGGCGCGGGACGCCCAGTCCCGGTGGAAGAACTCCTCGACGAAGTGGGGGGCGGTCAGGACGATCACCTCGTCGGCGCCCGTTTCGTCCACGACGTCCTTGAGGTGGTCGAG
>NZ_JZWV01001176.1 GCF_000966975.1 Streptomyces katrae
CCTTGAGGTGGTCGAGGGGGTGCTTCTCGATGATCTGGCCGACGGCCTTGGCGCCCTTCCTGCGCAGGGCCCCGAGCGAGTGTTCGAGGGCTTGTGCCGCGGGTCCCCGGGCGGCCTCGCCCTCCGGTACGTCCGCCTCGTGGAGGGCTTCGGGGAGCTCGCCGAGCGCGACGTCGTCGATGGCGCGGAGCAGTCGGTCCTGGTCGCCCCTGGGTTGCATCAGGACGACGAAGGAGACGGGGTCGTCTCCGTGCAGGGTGGTGACGAAGTCCACGTCCACCGTGGTCAGCGGCTGCTCGATCATCAATACGCTCGTGAACACGGACGCCCTCTCCTTCATGGGCCGAGGCCGGTCGGCCGGCCCCTGCGGAAACCATCCTGCCCCGCTGTGGCGCGGGTCCTGCGCAGGTATACGTGCCCAGCTACGTACCCGTCGGAAGCTAAGCGGAACGCGAAATTCCGCTCCCTTGTCAGATCCGACGGTAGCTCGTGAAGAGGAACCCGGCCTCTTCCAGCACGGAGGCCGGCACGAGCCGGTGCGGAACCGTGACGGAGGGCCCGCCGGCGATCCGCTGGGCGTCGCCCGCGGTGACCATCGGGGAGATCGTCAGGCACAGCTCGTCCAGCGCGTCGGCGGCCACGAACTGCCCCAGCAGCCGGGGCCCGCCCTCGGTCAGCTGGCGGCGCAGCCCCCGGGCGGCCAGCTCCCGCACGGCCCGCGCCGGGTCCACCGCGGCCCCCTCGCCCGCCACCACGACCTCGGCCCCGGCCGCCGTGGCCTCCGCGACCCGGTCGGAGGGGGCGCCGGCGCCGGTCAGCACCAGGGTGGGCACCAGGGGGGAGGTGAACAGGGGCAGGGTGAAGTCCAGGTCCAGGCTCGCGGTGACCACCGCGATGGCCGGGGCGGGGCCCTGTCCGGCGGCCGCGCGGCGGGCCGCGAAGGCCTCACGGGCCCGGGCCGGGCGGTAACCCTCCTGGCGAACCGTTTCCGCGCCGGCGATCACCACGTCGGCCAGGGCCCGCAGGGTACCGAAGATCCGCATGTCCGTCTCGCCGGAGATGGGCTGCGAACGCCCGTCGTGCTGGGCCGCGCCGTCCAGCGTCGACACCATGTTCGCCCGCAGCCAGTGCGCCCCGGGAGCCAGCTCGGGATAGGCGTAGGCCTCCGCCAGCTCGTCCAGCGACCACTCGCGGTCGGCCGTGGCCCCGGAGGGGGAGGATGTCTGATCGGTCACAGGGAACAGGCGTCGCATCGGTGCAGTGTGACACGCCCCGTAGAGTTAAGAGCTGTGTCAACATCACTCTCCACCTCCGGTCCTGCCTCCGGGCAGCCCCCGATAGCCGACGCGGGTCCGCTGGCCCTGTGCGCCCGCGAGCCGCGCGTGCCCGCCGAACGGCTGGTGGCCGAGATGGTCCCGCCGCCGCGCTTCGACTCGGTGCGCTTCGACACCTACAACCCGGACCCGGCCCAGCCGAGCCAGGCCGAGGCCGTCACCGTGCTGAGCGGGTTCGCCGCCGGCCTCGGCGGGGCCCACGCCAGCGGCGCCGGCAAGCGCAAGTGGTTCCAGAAGAAGGCGCCCGCACCGGCCGCCGGCCCGCGCGGGGTCTACCTCGACGGCGGCTACGGCGTCGGCAAGACCCACCTGCTGGCCTCCCTCTGGCACGCCACCCCGGCCGAGCCGGCGCTCAAGGCCTTCGGCACCTTCGTGGAGCTCACGAACCTGGTCGGCGCGCTCGGCTTCCAGCAGACCGTGCAGACCCTGGGCGGGCACCGGCTGCTGTGCATCGACGAGTTCGAGCTGGACGACCCGGGCGACACCGTCCTCGTGTCCTCCCTGCTCAGCCGCCTGGTCGAGCAGGGCGTGGCACTGGCCGCCACCCTGGCCGCCACCTCCAACACGCTGCCCGGCAAGCTCGGCGAGGGCCGCTTCGCCGCCGCCGACTTCCTGCGGGAGATCCAGGGGCTGTCCGCGCACTTCCGGCCGCTGCGCATCGACGGCCAGGACTACCGCCACCGCGGCCTGCCCGAGGCCCCGGCGCCGTTCTCGGACGAGCAGGTCACCAAGGCCGCGTACGCGACCCCCGGCGCGAGCCTCGACGACTTCCCGGGCCTGCTGGAGCACCTGGCCAAGGTCCACCCGAGCCGCTACGGCGCGCTCACGGACGGGATCGCCGCGGTCTGCCTGACCGACGTCGTCCCGGTGCCGGACCAGTCGACGGCGCTGCGCCTGGTCGTCCTGGCCGACCGGCTGTACGACCGGGAGGTGCCGGTCCTGGCCTCCGGCGTGCCCTTCGACCGGCTGTTCAGTGAGGACATGCTGAACGGCGGCTATCGGAAGAAGTACTTCCGAGCCATATCGCGGCTCACCGCGCTCGCCCGCGACGCAAAACCCCTGGTGTCCCAGTAGGTTGGGCACGGCCGGGACGCTCTCGCGGCCCGGCCGTTTCCACTTTCACGAAGGGATCACCATGGCCACCACGCGCCACGCGCACACCGTCTGGGAAGGCAACCTGCTGGAGGGCAAGGGCGTCGTCTCCCTCGACTCCTCGGGCATCGGCAAGTACGACGTCTCCTGGCCCTCCCGTGCCGAGGCCGCGAACGGCAAGACCAGCCCGGAGGAGCTGATCGCCGCCGCCCACTCCAGCTGCTTCTCGATGGCCCTGTCCCACGGCCTGGCCGGCAAGGGCACCCCGCCCACCCGCCTGGAGACCAAGGCCGACGTCACCTTCCAGCCGGGTGAGGGCATCACCGGCATCCACCTCACGGTGGAGGGCGAGGTCCCGGGCATCGACAACGACGCCTTTGTCGCCGCCGCCGAGGACGCCAAGAAGAACTGCCCGGTCAGCCAGGCCCTGACGGGTACGACGATCACCCTGAGCGCCAAGCTCGCCTGATCCGCTTCCCCCGTCGCCCCCGCCGGGCCCCGCGCGTACGCCGCGCCGGGGCCCGGGGGGGTGACGGGGGCGGGCGGGCGCACGCGCCGCCGGGGCGGNGCGCCGGGGCCCGGTGGGGTGACGGGGGCGGGCGGGCGCACGCGCCGCCGGGGCGGCGGGGGTCCGGCGTGGTACCACGGGCCGGTCACATCTCCAGCCACGCACCGGGGAGTTGCCGATGTCCGTCTCCCGACGCAGCCTGCTCGCGGCCGGCGCGGTCGCCTTCACGGGCACCCTCGGCCCGCTCTTCGCCTCCGGCGGCGCCCGGGCCTCCGCCCGGGGGTACGGGCCGCTCCTGCCCGACCCGGACGGGCTGCTCGACCTGCCCGCCGGGTTCTCGTACCGGGTGCTCTCCCGCGCCGGGGACCCGCTGCGCTCCGGGGAGGGCACGGTGCCGTCGAACTGCGACGGCATGGCCGCCTTCGGCGCGGGCGGCGGGCGGGTCCGGCTGGTGCGCAACCACGAGAACCGGGCCTCCGCCACCCTCCGCGTGCCCGCCGTGGACGGGCTGACGTACGACCCCGGGGCCCTGGGCGGCTGCACGGCCTTGGACCTGGACCCCGGTGGCGGGGTCACCGCCGAGCGGGTCGCCCTGGCCGGGACCGCCGTCAACTGCGCGGGGGGCCGCACCCCCTGGAACACCTGGCTGAGCTGCGAGGAGACCGAGGACCGGGCCGGTGCCTCCGGGTACGCCCGCGACCACGGGTACGTCTTCGAGGTCGACCCCGCCGACCCGCACCGCCTGGGCGCCGTCCCGCTGACCGCGCTGGGCCGCTTCGCCCACGAGGCCGTCGCCGTGGACCCGTACCGGGGCGTGGTCTACGAGACCGAGGACGCCTTCGTCAGGCCCTTCGGCCTCTTCTACCGCTTCCTGCCCGCGCGCCCGCTCGGCGGCCCCGGATCCCTGCGGGCCGGCGGCACGCTGGAGGCCCTGCGGGTGCCCGGGGTGCCCGACCTGTCGGTGGTGGACCGGCCGGGGGCGGAGTTCCCGGCGGAGTGGGTGCCCGTGCCGGACCCCTCGGCGGCCGGGACCCCGGTCCGCTTCCAGGACTTCGGGCCGGGCGGGATCACGCACGCCCAGAAGCTGGAGGGCTGCTACTGGGGCGGGACGGGGGTGTACTTCGTCTCCAGCTACGCACGTGGCTCCGAGGGCGCCGCCGCCGACCACCACGGGCAGGTCTGGTTCCACGATCCGGTGCGCGCCCGGATCCGGCTGGAGGTGCGCTTCGGACCGGCCTCCGACATCAGCCTTCCGGGGGACTCCCCCGACAACATCTGCCTCGCCCCGGACGGGGGGCTGATGGTGTGTGAGGACGGCGGAGGGGACCAGTACGTCTTCGGGGTGACCCCGGGCGGGGAGGTCTACCCGGTGGCGCGCAACGCCCAGGACATCGGGAAGCCGGGGGCCCCCGCGTGGGGGGAGTTCGCGGGGGTCACCTTCTCCCCCGACCGGCGGACGATGTACGTCAACGCCTACACGCCCGGTACCACCTTCGCGGTGACCGGACCGTGGCGGTGACCCCGTGACGCCGTGACGCCGTGACGCCGTGACGCGCGGAGGGTACGTGGTGCCGGCGGACCGCGAGGGGTACCGGAACCGGGCGGTCGGCAGGCTGCTGCCGGCGCGCCTGGAGGAGATGGCCCCGCGGTACCCGCCGGCCGCGTTCCACGTCGAGGCGTGCCGTAGCCGCCTGATTGCCGGATAGTCATATATTTTGCGTAGGTGACCCTTTCTGTACGCAAAGTGGCCGCCGCGGCCGCGCTCGGCGCCGTCCTGACGGGATGCGGGGGCGGCGCCGGCGCCCCCCAGGGCGCGAACCAGGCCCGTATGGGCACCCCCGCGGCCTCCGGCCCGGCCGGCTCCGGCCCCGCCGCCGCGTCCTCCCCCTCCGCCCCCGCCTCCTCCGCCTCGCCCCAGGC
>NZ_JZWV01001177.1 GCF_000966975.1 Streptomyces katrae
GTCCAGGGCGCCGAGCCCGGCGGCCCGGGCGGCCAGGCCGAGCACGACGGGCTGGTGCGCCCCGCGGGGGAAGGCGGCGGCCAGCGCGTCCAGTTCGGCGGCGGGCCAGGTGGCGCGGGCGGCCCGCAGCAGCTGCCGGCCGAGCCGGCGGGCCGCGGCGCGCAGCGCGGGCGAGGGGGTGCGGGCGTCGGCGGCGGCATCGAGCTCCGCCGGGTCGAGGCCGAGGGCGGCGGACGCCGCGAGGGCGGCGGCGGTCAGCCCGGCGGTGTGCAGCCGGCCCCGGCAGAACTGGGCCAGGGAGGCGGCGTCGTGGATCCGGCCCGCCTTGCAGGCGGCCTCCGCTCCGCCGGAGTGGGCGTGCCCACCGGCGGGGAAGCGGCCGTCCGCGAGGACGAGCAGAGCGGCGAGGCTCATCGGGAACGGTCCTCCATCAGAAGAGGAAGTAGCGCTGCGCCATGGGCAGCTCCGCGGCGGGGGCCGGTTCCACGACCTCGCCGTCGATGCTGACGGTGAAGGTGTCGGCGTCGACCTCGACCCTCGGCATGGCGTCGTTGTTGCGCATGTCCGTCTTGCTCGTCCTGCGGGTGCTCTCGATGGCCGTGAACTGCTTGGTGAGGCCGAGCCGTTCGGGCAGGTGGTCGTCGAGGGCAGCCTGCGAGGTGAAGTTGAGCGAGTTCAGGCCGGGGGCGCGTCCGACGGCGCCGTACATGGGCCGGGGCAGGACGGGCTGGGGCGTGGGGATGGAGGCGTTGGCGTCGCCCATCTGCGCGTAGGCGATCTGGCCGCCCTTGACGACCACCTCGGGCTTGACGCCGAAGAAGGCCGGGTTCCACAGCACCAGGTCGGCGAGCTTGCCCACCTCGACCGAGCCGATCTCCTTGGCAAGGCCCTGGGCCACGGCCGGATTGATCGTGTACTTGGCGACGTAGCGGCGGGCCCGGTGGTTGTCGGCGGGGCCGTCTCCGGGCAGGAAGCCGCGCCGCTTCTTCATCACGTGGGCGGTCTGCCAGGTGCGCAGCACGACCTCGCCGACCCGGCCCATGGCCTGGGAGTCGGAGGAGATGATGGAGATGGCCCCGAGGTCGTGGAGCACGTCCTCGGCCGCGATGGTGGAGGGCCGGATCCGGGACTCGGCGAAGGCGAGGTCCTCGGGGACGGCCGGGTTGAGGTGGTGGCAGACCATCAGCATGTCGAGGTGCTCCTCGACGGTGTTGACGGTGTGCGGCCGGGTGGGGTTGGTGGAGCTGGGCAGGATGTTCGGCTCGGAGACCACGGTGATGATGTCGGGGGCGTGGCCGCCGCCCGCGCCCTCGGTGTGGTACGAGTGGATGGTCCGCCCGGCGATGGCCGCGAGGGTGTCGCCCACGAACCCGGCCTCGTTGAGGGTGTCGGTGTGGATGGCGACCTGCGTGCCGGTCTCGTCGGCGACGCTCAGGCAGGCGTCGATGACGGCGGGGGTGGCCCCCCAGTCCTCGTGGATCTTGAAGCCGAGGGCGCCGCCGCGCAGCTGGGAGTACATGCCCTCGCGGGACATGGTGTTGCCCTTGCCGAGCAGGCCGATGTTGACGGGGTAGGCCTCCAGCGCCGCGAACATCCGGGCCAGGTGCCAGGGTCCGGGGGTGACGGTGGTGGCCTTGGAGCCCTCGGCGGGGCCGGTGCCGCCGCCGACGAGGGTGGTGATGCCGGAGGCCAGGGCCTCGTCGACGACGGTCGGCGAGATGAAGTGGACGTGGGTGTCGATGGCACCGGCTGTGACTATCTTCCCGTTGCCCGCGATGATCTCGGTCTCGGGGCCGATGACGAGGGCGGGGTCCACCCCGTCCATGGTGTCGGGGTTGCCGGCCTTGCCGATGCCGCAGATGCGGCCGTCGCGGATGCCGACGTCGGCCTTGACGATGCCCCAGTGGTCCAGGACGACCACGCCGGTGATCACCGTGTCGGGGGCGCCTTCGGCGCGGGTGGTGCGGGCCTGCCCCATGGACTCGCGGATGACCTTGCCGCCGCCGAACACGGCCTCGTCGCCGGAGTGGCCGGGGCCGCCGCTGAGGTCCTGCTCGATCTCGACGAAGAGGTCGGTGTCGGCGAGCCGGATCCGGTCGCCCCGGGTGGGGCCGAAGAGGTCGGCGTACGCCTGGCGCGAGATCTCAGGCATCGAGGGGTCCTCCGGTCTCCCCGCGCAGTCCGGGCACGGTGCGCAGCCCGCCGATCGGTACGAGTTCCACGGCGACCGGGATGCCCGGCTCGAAGCGGACGGCGGTGCCGGCGGCGATGTTCAGGCGAAGGCCCCGGGCGGCCCGCCGGTCGAAGTCGAGGCCGGGGTTGGCCTCGGCGAAGTGGTAGTGCGAGCCGACCTGGACGGGCCGGTCGGCGGCGTTGAGCACGGTGAGGCGGGTGACGGGGCGGCCTTCGTTGAGGCGCACGGGACCGTCCCCGAAGGCGATTTCGCCGGGGATCATAAGGATTGCCCCCTTCAGACGATCGGGTCGTGGACGGTGACGAGCTTGGTGCCGTCGGGGAACGTCGCCTCGACCTGGACGTCGTGGATCATCTCGGGGATGCCCTCCATGACCTCGGCGCGGGTGACCACCTTGCGTCCGGACTCCATGAGCTCGGCGACGGTCCGGCCGTCCCGGGCGCCTTCGAGGAGGTGGGAGGTGATCAGGGCGATGGCCTCGGGGTGGTTGAGGAGGACCCCGCGCGCCCTGCGCTTCTCGGCCACGTCGGCGGCCACGTGGATCAGCAGTCTCTCTTGTTCGTGTGGTGTCAACTGCACCTGTATCACCAAGCTTCCGGGACAAGATCTTTTCGCGCCGTGGCGACCGTACTGGCCGTCAACACTTTGTTGACCTGCGCATATCCATGCCAAGCATGTCTTGCCCAACACTGAGAGAGGCTTTCCGTCCGGATCACCGGCGCTTTACCGCCCCATGGGCGGTCGTTGGCGGAAGGCCGCGGGGCACACCATAGGGGCGGAAGTTTTCCGCCCCGTTAACCCACGTTTCCGGAAGGCACCCGGTTCATCCCGTCGGGGGAGCAGGAGCCGCCTTCGTCATACGATCGCCCGTTCGCGGCCCGTCCGTTCAGCGGCCGCGGGTGGTGCCGGCGGGCGCACCGGCCGGCCAGGGCAGGGCGAGCCAGACGGTCTTGCCGCCGTCCTCGGTGGGGCTGACCGACAGCCGGCCGCCCGCCTCCGCCGCCAGCCAGCGGATGATGACCATGCCCCGGCCGTTGTCCTGCTGGACGGCCGCGGGCAGCCGCTTGGGCCACCGGGGGTGGCTGTCGGTCACCCCGACGCGCAGCCACTCCTCGCGCTCCAGGCGCAGGTCGACGGTGAAGGTGGGCGACTGCCCGAAGGTGTGCTGCACGGAGTTGGTCGCGAGCTCCGAGACGACCAGCCGTACGGTGTCGGCGGTGTCGGCGTCCTCCGGAAGTCCCCAGTCGCTCAGTACCTGTGCGGCGTAGCGGCGGGCGGCGGCCACCGAGACCGGGTCGCTCGGCAGGGTGACGGATGCTTCCAGCTGATCTGCCATGGCGACGTCCCTTTCCCACCGGGACGGAGCCGTCCCGGATCTGCGCTGAGCGCCAGAGTGCCATCCATCCTGCCGCCGTTTCCGCCGTTCCCCCAAGATATGCATATATCTGTCGCTCAATGCGGTGAACTCTGCTACGGAAGAGCGTATTTGGACGGCAGACTGGTGCGGTCTGTGCCGGTGGAAGGAGAGCGGGTATGCAGCACGGTCCCGCGGTGCGACGGCGCAAGCTCGGCGAGGAACTGCGCGCACTGCGCGACCGTACCGGGCTCACGAGCGGCGAGGTGGCCCGCATCGTGGGATGGCACCAGTCGAAGGTCAGCCGGATCGAGACGGGCCGCAGTGGCGTGAAGACGCAGGACATCCGACTGCTGCTGGACGCCTACGGGGACGTGGTCGGCCCGCAGCAACGCGCCCTGCTGGAGGCCCTCGGCGCCTCGGCGGCCGGACCCGGGGCGGGGGGCGAGGAGGCACGCGGGCGGCAGTGGTGGCACGACTACCGGGGCCTGCTGCCGCAGGAGTACCGGGACTTCATCAGCCTGGAGGCAGGGGCGCGCTCGGCGCGGACGGTGGAACTCTCGGTGGTGCCGGGCCTGTTGCAGACCGCCGAGTACGCCAGGGCCGTGACCCGGGCCGCGCTCGGCGGGCTGCCGGAGCCGAAGGTGGACGCGCTGGTCGACGTACGGCTGGCCCGGCAGGCGGTGCTGCGGGCGGACCCGCCGCTGGAGCTGAGCGCCGTACTGGACGAGGCGGTGCTGCGCCGGCAGATCGGCGGGCCGGGGGTGATGCGGGAGCAGCTGCGGCACCTGGCGGAGGTGGCACGGCTGCCCCAAGTTCACCTCCAGGTGCTGCCGTTCACCGTGGGGGGTCATCTCGGCCTGACCGGACCGTTCGTCATTTTCTCATTTCCGAACATCGCCGATCTGGATGTGGTGGTACTCGACCATTTGACGAGTAGCCTCTATCTGGAGCGGAAGGAAGACCTTGAGGCGTACAGCGCCGCGTTCCGCACCATCCAGGCGCACGCCCTCCCGCCCCGTGACTCGTCGGACCTCATCAGCTCACTCGCTGAGGACGTGTAAGGAGGCACCCCCGTGTCCGCAACCCCCTTATCCACCAGCGGACTTCTGAACAGCGCGCGGTGGCGGCGGAGCAGTCGCAGCACCGGAATGAACAACTGCGTGGAAGCGGCCGCCCTGACCGGCGGCCTGCTGGCCGTCCGCGACTCCAAGCGGACGGACGGCCCGGCCGTGCTCTTCACCGGGCCGGCCTGGGACGGCTTCCTCGCCTCCGTACGGACGGACGTGCGCGTGTGACGTCCTACCGCTGAACCGGCTCCGTGGCCCCGGCCGGAGCGGTCCGCAGGACCGTCCCGACGGCGCGGCCGATCTCGTCCCCCGTGAGATCAGCCCGCGCCGTCAGCCTCAGCCGGGAGATGCCGTCCGGCACCGATGGCGGACGGAAGCAGCCCACGGACAGTCCCTCCTCGCGGCAGTCGGCGGCCCAGCGCAGTGCCGCCGCGGCCGACGGGGCCCGCACCGACACCACGGCCGCGTCCGGCCTGACCGCGGTCAGGCCGGACGCGGTGAGCCGCCCGTACAGTTCGGCGGCCACCTCCCGGACCCGGTCGGCGCGCTGCGGCTCCCGCTCCAGCAGGCGCAGGCCCGCCAGCGCCGCGCCTGCGGCGGCCGGGGCGAGGCCCGTGTCGAAGATGAACGCGCGGGCGGTGTTGACCAGGTGCCGGATCACCTTGGCCGGCCCCAGCACGGCTCCGCCCTGGCTGCCCAGCGACTTCGAGAGGGTCATCGTCGCGACCACCCCGGGCGCGCCCGCGAGCCCGGCCGCGTGCAGGGCGCCCCGGCCCCCCTCGCCCAGCACCCCGAGCCCGTGCGCGTCGTCCACGACCAGGGCCGCGCCCGCCTCCCGGCAGGCGGCGGCGTAGGCGGCGAGCGGGGCGGCGTCCCCGTCGACCGAGAACACCGAGTCGGTCACCAGCAGGGCACGGCCCCCGTGCCCGGCGAGGGTCTTGCGGACCTGCTCCACGTCCCCGTGCGGGGTCACCTCCACCTCCGCCCGCGACAGGCGGCAGCCGTCGACGATCGAGGCGTGGTTGCCGGCGTCGGAGACGACCAGCGTGCCCCGGCCGCTGAGCGCCGTCACCGCGGCGAGGTTCGCGGCATATCCGGAGGAAAGCACCAGGGCCGCCTCGAATCCGGCGAAAGCGGCCAGCCCCCGCTCCAGTTCGGTGTGCAGCTCCGTCGTCCCCGTCACCAGGCGCGACCCGGTGGCCCCCGCACCCCAGCGCTCGGCCGCCGCACAGGCGCCGCGGACGGTCTCGGGGTGCCGGGAGAGACCGAGGTAGTCGTTGCTCGCGAGGTCCAGGAGGGGCGAGTCGGCCGGGCGCGGGCGCAGGGTCCGCACCAGTCCCGCCTCCTCGCGCAGCCGCTCCGCACCGTCGATCCAGGCGAAGACGTCCTCGGGTTCCGGGGTGGGCTGGGTCATCGGCGGTCCTCGCGTCGCGTCTCGCGATGTGTCTCGCGTTTTGTCGGCAGTCGACAGATCTGCTCGACCC
>NZ_JZWV01001178.1 GCF_000966975.1 Streptomyces katrae
GTCGACAGATCTGCTCGACCCTATCCGGACGTGACCCGAGAGTCCGGTGTGGCCATCCACACACTCCCTTCCGGCCATGTTGTTCGATCTCTCCTTGGCCGCGAGTGGTCGCGTACGACAGGATCGGGCCCATGGACCTGCTGAACACCCTGGTGGACAAGGGGTTGCGGCGCGAGCTGCCGACCCGTGAAGAGGCGCTCGCCGTGCTGGCGACCTCCGACGACGAACTGCTCGACGTGGTGGCTGCGGCCGGCAAGGTGCGCCGCCAGTGGTTCGGGCGGCGCGTCAAGCTGAACTACCTGGTCAACCTGAAGTCGGGGCTCTGCCCCGAGGACTGCTCGTACTGCTCCCAGCGCCTGGGGTCGAAGGCCGAGATCCTCAAGTACACGTGGCTGAAGCCGGACGAGGCCTCCGCCGCGGCCGCCGCCGGCGTCGCGGGCGGCGCCAAGCGGGTCTGCCTGGTGGCGAGCGGGCGCGGTCCGACCGACCGCGACGTGGCCCGCGTGGGCGAGACCATCGCCGCAATCAAGGAGCAGAACGAGGGCGTGGAGGTCTGCGCCTGTCTGGGTCTGCTCTCCGACGGCCAGGCCGAGAAGCTCCGCGACGCGGGTGCGGACGCCTACAACCACAACCTCAACACCTCCGAGGCCACCTACGGCCAGATCACCAAGACGCACACCTACGCCGACCGCGTCGACACCGTGCAGAAGGCCCACGCGGCGGGCCTGTCGGCCTGCTCCGGCCTGATCGCCGGCATGGGCGAGAGCGACGAGGACCTGGTCGACGTCGTCTTCTCGCTGCGCGAGCTGGACTCGGACTCCGTGCCGGTCAACTTCCTGATCCCCTTCGAGGGCACCCCGCTGGCCAAGGAGTGGAACCTCACCCCCCAGCGCTGCCTGCGGATCCTGTCCATGGTCCGGTTCGTCTGCCCGGACGTGGAGGTCCGGATCGCCGGCGGCCGCGAGGTGCACCTGCGCTCGATGCAGCCGCTCGCCCTGCACATCGCCAATTCCATCTTCCTCGGCGACTACCTCACCAGTGAGGGCCAGGCGGGCCAGGCCGACCTCGACATGATCGCGGACGCCGGCTTCGAGGTGGAGGGCGCCGGCACCACCACCCTGCCCGCGCACCGCGCGGACGCCGCCGAGGCCGCGGCCGCGGCGCACGGGGGCGGTGTGTGCGGC
>NZ_JZWV01001179.1 GCF_000966975.1 Streptomyces katrae
GCGGTGGGGCGGGGGGCGTAGAGGTCGAGGAGGCGGTTGCGGGTCTGCTGGAGCCGGACCGCGAGGATCCGTCCGACCCAGTGGCCGATGGCCGAGCCGAATGCCGGGTCGGCGTCCATCAGCATCCGCACGGCCGCCCCGTCGAACTCGTAGGCCCTCACCGGGGTCATCGCCTCGGCGCTCAGCTGCCAGGTGTACGGGGGGAACAGCCAGGACCAGCCGACGAGCTCGCCGGGTCCGAGGCTCTCGACGGGCGCGGCGCCCCGGTGGCCGCCGGAGGGGAGCGGGACCTCCAGGGTCACCGTGCCGGAGCGCACGATCCAGAAGGACTCCGCCCGGCCGCCCTCTTCGAAGATCCGGGTGCCCTCGGGGAAATTGACCTCACGTGCGTAGGACATCAGCCGGCCGCGGTGTTCGGCGGACAGTACGGCGGCGATCCGGATGGGGGAAGGTGTGCTCACGACGGCCTCCGATCAGGACCCCCCGCAACCTTCTGGTCCCCCCAGTGTCCCCGACCCGGGCCGGAACGCGGCACACCTCGGCCCGGACGGTCGCCGGTCAGCGCTCCGGGGCACCGGGCGGGGCCGGTGACCGGCCCCTGAGCCAGCCGGCGATCCGGTCCTTGTACTCGCGGCCGACGTGGGGGCTGTCGCGCAGCACGATCTCCTCCAGGTGCCGCAGGACGTTCTCCGAGCGGTCCGGCCGGGGGACGGCGAGCACGTCGACGCCCCGCTCGCCCGTCGAGCACGCGAGGTACACGCCGCCGTCGAGCGCCATCATGCCGAAGCCCGGGTGACCCGCGCGGATGCCGAGGAAGGCCGAGGCGGCGCCCCGGCCCATGACGTCCCAGTGCTCCAGCAGCCGGACGCGGGTCCAGAGCCAGGGCGCGACCACCCGGCCGCCGTGCAGCTGCCGCACGGCGGCGTCGTGCGTCCGCGTCCCCTGCGGGAGCTGCACGAGGAACTCGCGCCGCTCGTCGAAGAGGCCCGAGGCGACGGCGAGGGCGTACCAGTCCTCGTTGAGCCGCTCCACCAGCCGTGGGGTGCCGTAC
>NZ_JZWV01001180.1 GCF_000966975.1 Streptomyces katrae
GTGGGGTGCCGTACCGGTGGGAGAAGGAGCCGGACACGTCCTCGGTGCGGTAGCCGGTGACGAAGGGCATCGTCCCGTCCGGCACGGCGTCCGGGATCACCTCGAGCCCGGCCCGCCGCAGCGACCGGTACACCTTCCGTTCGCGTTCCCGGGCACCCATGGGTCACCGTTCTATCAGGGGCGCCTCAATCGTCGGCGTTGGCCTCCAGGCAGGCCAGCTCCATCGCGTCGAGCACCGCCTCGTGGCTGCGTCCGCTGAGCTCGGCGACGTTCTCGATCTGGGCCGTCGCCCAGGCGGCCAGGGTCATCACCAGCACCCGCAGCCCGTCCGTGCCGTGCTCCGCGAGGATCGCGTCGGCGACGGCCATGGCGTCCTCGGGCACCCGCTCCGCGGGCTCCAGCCCGGCGAGCCCCCGCAGCATCGCCAGCGTGCGGCGGGAGATCTCCGGGGTGATCCCCGCCAGCCGCATGTCCTCTTCCTCGTCCATCGGTCCCCGCCCTCCGGTCCCTTCGCCCGACCTCTCAGGGCACGGTAGAGCGGCGCGGGCCCGGGCGGGGCGGTTTTGCCGGGGGTCACCCGTGGACCGGGCCGCGCGGGCCCGCACGGTTGACGCCCGCGCCCGGGCGTGCAGAAACCTTCCCTCTGGTGCGACCGGCCGGTAACTTGTCCGCCGCAGCCGCCCGGACGGGGCGGCCGGAACGGGCGGGAGCCAGATGAAGAGCCTCGTACGGGTGCTGCTGAGCGTGCTGCTCCTGGCCGGCGGCGCGGTCCCGCCCGCCACCGCCGCGCCGGCCCTGGCCGCCACCCGGGCCCCCGTACCGACCGCCCTTGCCGCCGCCCCGGCCGCGGACCCCGCGCCGTGGACGCCCCCGCTCTCCACCCGCGGCCGGTACGTGGTCGACGCCCGGGGCAACCGCTTCCGCCTGCGCTCCGGCAACTGGGACGGCGCCCAGGGCTCCTGGAACGGCTCCGGCGACATCGCCGACCCCGCGAACCACCACGCGGGCCAGGACTCCCACGGCATCCCCCTCGGCCTGGACCGGGTGCCGGTATCCGCCCTGCTCGCCGACTTCCGCGCGCTCGGGCTGAACAGCATCCGGCTGCCCTTCTCCAACGAGATGCTCCACACCACCACCCCCGTCCCGGACGCCGCCGTGGCCGCCAACCCCGCCCTGCGCGGCCGCACCCCGCTCCAGGTCTACGACGCCGTGGTCACCGCCCTCACCGACGCGGGCTTCGCCGTCATCCTCAACAACCACACCGGAACCACCCGCTGGTGCTGCGGTCTCGACGGCAACGAGCGCTGGAACAGCACCCGTTCCACCGCCCAGTGGGCCGACGACTGGGTCTTCCTGGCCCGCCGCTACCGCGACAACCCCCGCGTCGTCGGAGCCGACCTGTACAACGAGGTCCGCCGCGACACCTGGGACGACCCCAACTGGGGCCTGGGCGACGGCCACGACTGGCAGGCCGCCTCCGAGGAGGCCGCCGACCGGATCCTCACCGAGGCCCACCCGGACCTGCTCATCGTCGTCGAGGGCATCAACTGGACGGGCATCCCCGCGGACGGCCTCCCGCACGGCCGCCCCACCCTCACCCCCGTCCGCACCCTCTCCCACACCCTGGTCGTCTCGAACAAGCTGGTCTACTCGGCCCACTTCTACGGCTACACCGGCCCCCACCACAGCGGGGCCACCGGCCTCGGCGAGACCCATGACCCCCGCTACCAGGACATGAGCCGGGCCGAACTCGAAGGGGCCCTCTACGACCAGGCCTTCTTCGTCTCCGCCGAGACGGGCACGCACTTCACCGCCCCGGTGTGGATCAGCGAGTTCGGCATCGGCGCCGACGAGACCGGCGCCGCCCCGCGCGCCTGGTTCCAGAACATGACCGGCTACCTGGCCTCCTCCGACGCCGATTTCGCCTACTGGCCGCTCGTCGGCTGGAGCACCACCGCACAGGGCGCCCCCGGCGGCGACAGCTGGGCGATGCTCCGCTACGACGGCACCGGCCGGCGCACCGGGGTCCTGGACCCCGCCGACTGGCGCGCCGCCCCCTGGACCGCCCTCGCCACGGCCCCGGGCCGCACCGGCCCGGTCCCCGCCACCCCCGCCTGGTACCAGCTCAGCACCGGCCACCGGGACCACGTGGCCTCGCTGCTCACCCGCGCCGCCGGGGACTGGGACGGCGGCGCCCGCAAGGCCGTCTGCCCCGACGGCGCCCGCCTGGCGGGGCTCAGCCACACCGGCGGGTACGGCCTGTGCTCCACCTCCGACCTGCGCGCCCCGGGCGGTGGCCAGACCGTCGTCCGCGACGAGGCGTACGTCCCGCCCGGCGGGGACTGGGCCACCGGCTACACCAAGCTCCAGTGCCCGGCCGGACAGTTCCTCACCGGGTACAGCCTGCGCGGCGACCGGGTCTCGGCGGCCCTGTGCGCCCCGGCGCGCGTCCCCCTCGCGGGCTCCGGCCGTACGGTGTGGTTCGACCGGGGCGACAACCGCCCCGCCGGGGACCCCGGGGGGGACTACGCCCGGGGCCACTACAAGGGACAGTGCCTGCCCACCGAGTACGCGGCGGGCATCGCCTTCACCGCCCGGGCGGGCTTCCGGCCCTCCCCGGCCTCCCTGCTGTGCCGGGCGCTTCCGGCGCTCTGAGGCCCGTCCGCGGCCCGGCCGGTCCTCCCGGC
>NZ_JZWV01001181.1 GCF_000966975.1 Streptomyces katrae
GTCCTCCCGGCCGGGCCGCCGTTCGGCACGGATGGGTCAAGTCCGGTGACCCGGAAGGCAATTCGACCTAGGGTGCGCCCGTACGGACAACGGATACGAACTGGGGGGTTCATGCGTAGATCCAGAGGGCTGGCAGCCGCTCTCGCCCTGTCGCTGGCCGGCACCGGGGCGGTCGTGGGGCTCGGCCTCGTCCCGCAGGCCGCCGCCGTCACCCCGCCCGTGGCCTTCACCGCCGACGCGCTGCCCACCTGGCAGCCCAACGGCATCGTCTGGGCCCTCGCCGAGGCCGGGGGCACCGTCTTCGTCGGCGGGACCTTCTCCGCCGTCCGCCCGCCCGCCGGCGGCGCGGGCAGCGAGCAGCCGGCGGTGAACTTCGCCGCCCTCGACGCGGCGACCGGCGCCCCGACCGCCTGCACGCTGTCCTTCACCATCGGCAGCGGCACCGCCACCGTCCGCGCGCTCACCCTCTCACCGGACAAGAAGACGCTCTACGCGGGCGGCTACTTCGGGGCCGTCAACGGCACGCCGGTCTCCAGCATGGCCGCCATCGACGTGGCCACCTGCACCGTGAAGCCGTCCTTCCGCCCCGCCTTCGCGGCCACCGTACGGGCCATCGCCGTCTCCGGCGACACCGTCTACGCGGGCGGCGACTTCCTCGGCGTCAACGGACAGCCCAGGCAGCGCTTCGCCGCCGTCGCCGCCGCGGACGGGGCGCTGCGGCCCTTCACGGCCGACGCGGACGAGCCGGGCCGCGCCGTCGAGGTGACCCCGGACGGCAAGAACGTCCTGCTCGGCGGTGACTTCTTCACCGTCAACGGGACGAACACGCACGCCCTGGCCGTCGTCGACTCCGCCACCGGCGCCCTCACCAAGGGCTACCCGGGCTTCATCGAGACCAACTCCGTGGTCAAGGACATCGCGACCGACGCCACCGGCTTCTACACCGCCAACGAGGGCACCGGCGGCGGGGTCTTCGACGGCCGCATCGCCCTCGACCTCTCCGGCTTCGGCCAGCGCTGGCGCGACACCTGCCTGGGCGCCACCCAGGCCGTGCTGCCGTACCAGAACGTGCTCTACAGCGCCTCGCACGCGCACGACTGCTCCAGCGTCGGCGAATACCCCGACGGCCAGCGCCACCACCTGCTGGCGCAGCCCACCACCAGTGTCGGCAAACTGGGCTGGGCGCCCGACACCAACGACGGCGTCGGCGAGGGCATCGGGCCGCGCGTGATGACCGTCGGCTCCAAGGGCGGGACGCAGTACCTGTGGGTGGGCGGCGAGTTCACCACCGTCAACGGCGCGGCGCAGCAGAGCCTGACCCGGTTCTCCTCCACGGGCGACACGGGCGCCCCGACGGTTCCCCTGGCCAGTGCCGCGAGCGTGAAGCCCGGCGCGGTCCAGGTGCGCTGGCGCACCAGCCTCGACCTCGACGACAGCGCGCTCACCTACCGGATCTACCGCAACGGCGCGGCGTCCCCGATCGGCACGGTCACCGCGGACTCGCTGTTCTTCAAGCGCCCGCAGGCCTCCTGGACCGACACCACCGTCCAGCCCGGCCAGTCGTACACCTACCGGGTGACGGTCACCGACGCGGCGGGCAACGTCAGCGCCCTCTCGGCCCCGGCGGCCGTCACCGTGCCGACCTCGCCGGAGGCGTACGCGAACCAGGTCCGCGCGGACGGCGCCCAGCTGTACTGGCGCTACGACGACGCGGTGCTCCCGTACGTCGCCGACTCCTCGGACGGCGACCAGGCGGGCGTCCACCACTACGGTCCGGCCCTGCGCCAGACCCCGGGGGCGGTGGCCGGCGCGAGCACCGCGATCGGCTTCAACGGCACCGACGCGCACGTGTACGGCGACCGCCGCCAGACGGTGGGCGGCAGCTACAGCATCGAGACCTGGTTCAGGACGAACACCACCCGCGGCGGCAAGCTCGTCGGCTTCGGCAGCCAGCAGATCAACGGCAGCGGCCACTACGACAAGCACGTCTACATGACCGACGACGGCCGGCTGGTCTACGGGGTCTACACCGGCGCGACCCGGACGATCACGACCGCCGCCGCGTTCAACGACGACAAGTGGCACCACGTCGTCGCCACCCAGGGCCCCGGCGGGATGGCCCTGTACGTGGACGGAGTCCAGCGCGGCACCCTCAACGTCACCACCCACGAGAACTACACGGGCTACTGGCGCGTCGGCTTCGACGGACTCGGCGGCTGGCCGGACCGTCCCACCAGCGAGCACTGGGCGGGCCTGATGGACGAGACGGCCGTCTACCCGGCCGTCCTGAGCGCGGCGCAGGTGCAGAACCACTACGCCCTCGCCTCCGCCCCGGCCGACTCGACCGTCCAGGTCACCGCGGCCGAGGACACTTACGCCAACGCGGGCGCCCCGGACGCCAACTACGGCACCTCCGGCTCCCTGGCCGTGCGCGGGACCTCCCTCTACACGAGCTACCTGCGCTTCGACCTGCCGGCGGCCCCGGCGGGCAAGGTGCTCAAGTCGGCCACGCTCAGCGTGAAGACCAGCACGATGGCCGGCGCCGGCACCACCGACACCGTCTCGGTCGTCCCGGTCACCGGCGCGTGGACGGAGGCCGGCACCACGTACAACAACCGCCCGGGCACGGGAGCCCCGGCGCTCGGTGCCTTCCCCGGGGTCCCGGACGGCTCGGCGGTGCACACCGCCGGGCTGAACACGGCCGCCGTGGCCGGCGCGCTGGGTGGCTCCTACAGCCTGGCGCTGACCAGCGCCGGGACCGACGCCCTGTGGCTGTGGTCCTCGGAGGCGGCGGCCGGTGAGGCGACGCCGAGGCTGACGCTCACCTTCGGCGCCCCGTAGCGGCGGCGGGAGGCACCCTGCCGCCGGGCCCCCGGCCCGTCCTACGCCCGACGGCCGTGGTGGACGTGCTCCAGCACCTGCCGCAGCAGGGCGGTGACGTGCTCGTCGTGCAGCTCGTAGACCACGCTGCGCCCGTCGCGCCGGCCGGCCACCAGGTCGAGGTGGCGCAGCAGGCGCAGGTGGTTGGAGACGGTGGGCTGGCCGAGGCCGAGCGCCTCGGCCAGCTCCCCGACCGAGCAGGGCGCCTCCAGCAGCCGGGCCAGGATCCGGATCCGGGCGGGCGAGGCGAGGCCCTGCATGACCTCCGCGACGGCCGCGGCGTCGGGCTCGGTGAGCGTGTGTTCCATGGCCCCACCCTAGATCGCCGTATCAGGGGATCGACACATCGGAACATCACGACTTCCACAGGTCGACACATTTCGATGTCTTGATATATTGATGCCATGAACGTCGTGCTGAAGAAGGCAGCGGAGCGCGCGGAGCCGGTCAGCGCCCTGCTCGCCCTCACCGTCTACCTCACCGGCCTGACCCTCCAGCTGACCGGCAACGGCGGCCCCGCCGCACAGGCCCTCTTCATGGCCGCCTACGCCTTCGGCGGCCTCTTCACCCTCCGTGAGGCCCTCGGCGCCCTGCGCAAGGGCCGCTTCCAGGTCGACTTCCTGATGCTCGTCGCCGCGGCCGGCGCCGCCGCGATCGGCCGCTGGGAGGAGGGCGCCGTCCTCCTCGTCCTCTTCAGCGTCGGCCACGCCCTGGAGGAGTACGCCCTGGGCCGCGCCCGGCGCTCCGTCGAGGCCCTCGGTGCCCTCGCCCCCCGCACCGCCCTCGTCCGGCGGGCCGCGGGCGCCACCGTCGAGGTGCCCGTGGAGGAGCTGACCGTCGGCGACACCGTCCTGGTCCGCCCGCACACCCGCGTCCCCGCCGACGGCTTCGTCGCCGCCGGCAGCGGCAGCGT
Source organism: Streptomyces katrae (assembly GCF_000966975.1). GTDB lineage: Bacteria > Actinomycetota > Actinomycetes > Streptomycetales > Streptomycetaceae > Streptomyces > Streptomyces katrae. Next base: position 3,794 of record NZ_JZWV01001181.1, read on the forward strand.
CGACCAGTCGCCCATCACCGGGGAGAGCGTCCCCGCCGACAAGACCCCGGTCCCCGACCGGGCCGCCGCCCTCGCCGGCCCCTCCGCCACCGGCCCGGAGAACCGGGTCTACGCCGGCACCGTCAACGGATCCGGCTCCCTCGAGGTCGTCGTCACCCGCCTCGCCGCCGACAACACCCTCGCCCGGGTGGTCCGCATGGTCCAGGACGCCGAGGAGCGCACCTCACCCACCCAGCGCTTCACCGACCGCTTCCAGAAGGTGTTCGTCCCCGGAGTGCTCGCCCTCGTCGCCGCCCTGCTCGGCTACGGGGCCCTCACCGGCGAGCCCTTCACCGACAGCTTCTACCGGGCCATGGCCGTCCTCGTCGCCGCCAGCCCCTGCGCCCTGGCCATCGCCACCCCCGCCGCCGTCCTCAGCGCCGTCGGCCGGGCCGCGCGCGGCGGCGTACTCGTCAAGGGCGGAGCCCCGCTGGAGGAGTTCGGCCGCCTGCGCACCCTCGCCTTCGACAAGACCGGCACCCTCACCGAGGGCCGCCCCCGCCTGACCGAGGCCGTGACCGCCGACGGGGCCGCCCGCGAGGAACTGCTGCGCACCGCCGTCGCCGTCCAGCGCCTCAGCGACCACCCCCTCGCCCAGGCCGTCGTAAGGGACGCGCCGCCCCCGCCGACCGGGACCAGGACCGCCGAGGCCACCGGCCTGCGCGCCGTCATCGGCCGCGGGGTCAGCGCCGAACTCGACGGCGAGCCCGTCCACATCGGCAGCCTCTCCTACGCCGACGCCCTCGCCGGCCCGCCCGTACCGGCCGCCCTGCGCGACCGCACGGAGGAACTCGCCCGCACCGGCCGCACCACGATGCTGGTCCGCCGCGGCGACCGCTGGCTGGGCACCCTCGGCCTGATGGACGCCCCCCGCCCCGAGGCCGCCGGGACCGTGGCCGCCCTGCGCGGCCTCGGCGTGACCCGCACCGTGATGCTGTCCGGCGACGACCAGCGCGTGGCCGACGCCGTGGGGAGCGCCGTCGGCATGGACGAGGCGCTCGGCGGCCTGATGCCGCAGGACAAGGTCACCGAGGTGGCCCGGCTGCGCCGCACGGCCCCCACGGCCATGATCGGTGACGGGGTGAACGACGCCCCCGCCATGGCCGGGGCCACCGTGGGCGTGGCCATGGGCGCCGCCGGCTCGGCGGTGGCCCTGGAGACCGCCGACATCGCCCTGATGTCCGACGACCTGCGCCGCCTGCCCTTCGTCACCGGCCTCAGCCGCCGGGCGAGCCGGATCATCCGGCAGAACCTCTGGCTGAGCCTGGGCATCGTCGCCGTCCTCGTCCCGGCCACCGCCCTCGGCCTGGGCATCGGCCCGGCGGTCCTGGTCCACGAGGGCTCCACCCTCGTCGTGGTCGCCAACGCCCTGCGCCTGCTGCGCTACCGGGAGCGGAGCTGAACGGCGGACCCGCGCGGGCGCGCCTCACCCTCCGGGGTGGGGCGCGCCCACCTCCAGGAACCGGCGCCCGCGCGGGCCCCGGTAGACGAGGCAGTCCCAGCCGTGGCGCTCCAGTTCCTCCGCGCACGCCGCCAGGCGCTCCGCCTCCTCCCCGGCGGCCCCGCTGCCGGGCGGGCCGGCCCAGGTGACCTCCACCAGCCCCCGCGCCCCGGGCGCCACCCGGTAACCCGTGCGGCTGCGCCGGCCGGCCGGGTCCACCGCCGACGGCGGGAACCCGGCCGCCTCCAGGACCAGGGCCACCGCCCGCGGCATCATCCGCAGTTCCCACGGGGCGGGCCCGCGCTCGCCGCCCGTCAGCAGGCGGCGGATCTGCAGCAGCCCCTCGTACGCGGTGCGCAGCTCCGCCGCCCGTCCGGCACCCGACGGCTCCGCACCGTCGCCCGTCGCGGGCTCGAAGCCCTGCCCCTGGGGATCCGCCACCACGCCCGCCCTCCGCCGTCTGAGTACCCCGGTCCAACGGCCTGAGTACGCGCGCCGATTCCCCGCCGCGCCGGCGCTGCTGGAATGACGCCATGACCTCGCCGACCCCCCGCCCGCACCTGCAGCGGGTGACCTGCGCCGGATCCGCCCTCGCCGTGGCCCTCGTACCCCTCGTCGTCGGGGTCCTGGCCGCCAAGGGGCTCGGCGCCGACCCGCACACCCCGGTCAACGCCCTGATCGCTGGCGGCGGCCAGCGCGCCGGGCTGCCGCGCGCCGAATGGAGCCGGCGCGGCCACGGCGCGGTGCGCCGGCTGCGGACGGCCCGCCGGAC
>NZ_JZWV01001182.1 GCF_000966975.1 Streptomyces katrae
GCCGCCGCCGCACGGCAGCCGCGCCAGGAGCCCGCCCGATGAACAGCACCACCGGCCCGGCCCCCACCCCCGAGCCGGCCCCCGCCGCCGCCTCGGAGCCCGCCCCGGCCCCGGTGCGCGCCGCGACCCGACGGTCCGCCCGGGCCCCGTTCAGGGCCGCCGGCGCCGCCGCCGCCCTTGCCGCGCTGCTCGTGGCCGTCTCCGCCCCGCCCGCGGCCGCCGACACCATCCGCGACCGCCAGTGGGGCCTGCTCGCCCTGCGGGCCGAGGAGGCCTGGGGCATCACCCAGGGCGACGGGATCACCGTCGCCGTCCTCGACACCGGCGTCGACTCCACCCACCCCGACCAGGTCCTCGACGGCACCGACCTCGTCGGCATGGGCGCCGGCCGCGGCGACCGCGCCTGGGCCCGCCACGGCACGGCCATGGCGAGCATCATCGCCGGCCACGGACACGGCCCCGACCGCGCGCAAGGAGTCCTCGGGATCGCGCCCCACGCCCGGATCCTGCCGGTCAGGGTGATCCTGGAGGAGGGCGACCCGGGACGCGCCAAGGCCCGCGACAGCAAGTCCGGGGCCCTCGCCGAGGGCATCCGCTGGGCCGCCGACCACGGCGCCGACGTGATCAACCTGTCGCTCGGCGACGACAGCGACTCCGCCCACCACGAGGCCGCCGAGGACGAGGCCGTCCAGTACGCCCTCGGCAAGGGCGTGGTCGTCGTCGCCTCCGCGGGCAACGGCGGCGAACGCGGCGACCACACCTCCTACCCCGCCGCCTACCCCGGGGTCATCGCCGTCGCCGCCGTGGACCGCCAGGGCCGCAAGGCCCCCTTCTCCACCCGCCACTGGTACGCCACCGTCAGCGCCCCCGGCGTCGACGTGGTCATCGCCGACCCGGACCGGGCCTACTACGAGGGCTGGGGCACCAGCGCCGCCGCCGCCTTCGTCTCCGGAACCGTGGCCCTCGTCAAGGCCGCCCACCCCGGGCTCTCCCCGGCGCAGGTCAAGAAGCTGCTGGAGGACACCGCCACCGCCCGCCCGCCCGGCGGCCGCGACGACGCCCGCGGCCACGGCACGGTCGACCCCGTCGCCGCGCTCCAGGCCGCCGGGTCGCTGCGGTCCGAGCCCCCCGCCCCCGTGGCCGTACTGGCCCGGCGCCCGCGCGCCGCACGGCGGGACGCCGCGGGGGAGTCCCTCCCCCCGGCGGGATAGGGTCAGGTCATTGTGGCGACCAAGAACATTCCAGACCCCGGTTTCTCCGACGACGACGGCACCGCCGACCCCCGGCTGAGCGCGGCCCTGGCCGCCTGGGCCGAGGACCGCTCGCGGGAGCCGGAACTGCTGGCGGCCCTGAAGGACGCCCGGCTGCTGGTGCCCGTCGTGGCGATGCTCGGCGAGGTCGAGACCGACCCGGAGACCGGCCTCAAGCGCGAGAAGACCAGCGACATGGCCGTCCCCACCCTGACGGCCGGCGACCGCCGGGCGCTGCCCGCGTTCACCTCCATCGCCTCGCTGGCCCTGTGGGACCCGGCGGCCCGCCCGGTGGCGGTCCCGCTGCACCAGGCGCTGGCGGCCGCGGTGCACGAGAAGGCCGACACGATCGTCCTGGACCTGGCCGGACCGGTGCCCTACCAGCTGACCGGCCCCGCGCTGCTCGCGCTGGCCGAGGGCCGCACCGACGCCGACCCGCTGGCCGACCCGGCCGTGCGGCAGGCGGTGCGGGCCGCGGTGGCCGCCGAGCCGGCCGTGCTCCGCGCCCACCTGGGCCCGGGCGGCGCCTCCGCCGACGGCACCCTCGCCATCGTGCTGTCCGAGGGGGAGCCGGTCGCCCCCGCCGCCCGGCGGGTGGCCGAGGCCCTCGCGGCGGACGAGACCCTGCGCGGGCGCCTCGTGCGCGGCCTGGACCTCGCCCTGCTCCCGGCCGGCGCCCCGGTCCCGCCGGGCGAACCGCTCTTCACGCGCTGAGGACCCCGTAACGTACGACGGAGGGCCGCCCGCGAGGTGTCGCGGGCGGCCCTCCGTCGTACGAAGCGGAATCCGGAGCGGGGGGTCAGGCGTACACAGGACCCGTGAACTTCTCGCCCGGGCCCTGGCCCGGCTCGTCCTGGACGATCGAGGCCTCGCGGAAGGCCAGCTGCAGCGACTTCAGGCCGTCGCGCAGCGGGGCCGCGTGGAAGGAGCTGATCTCGGTGGCGCTGGCGGTGACCAGGCCGGCCAGGGCCGTGATCAGCTTGCGGGCCTCGTCGAGGTCCTTGTGCTCGGAGTCCGGCTTGTCCAGGCCCAGGTTGACCGCCGCGGCGCTCAGCAGGTGGACGGCCACCGTGGTGATGACCTCGACGGCCGGGACGTCCGCGATGTCGCGGGTCATCTCGTCGTAGTCGGGAGTGGTGGAATCGGAGGGCGTCGCGTCAGTCATGCGCTCCACGATAGGTCGTGCGGCGGCCTTGCTCTGCGTGGGGTAGTATGGACATCGACCGGCCGGACACTTATGTGCCCGGCCCACAAGTGGAGGCTCCGATCTCCCACCCGACCACCCTCCGGGGCGGCGGGTCATCCGGTCAGGCGGTATCCATCGTTCCGTACGGACGATGGAAGGCCGCCGAGTTGCGCCCCGCGGTTCGCACGCGGCGGTGCTCCGGTTGTTTTGGAGCCCCTGCCTGTGCCCGGCGGGGCATTTTTCTTTCTCCGCCGCGGTTGAGGTCTGACGACATAAGACGTCAGCGGTTGCCTGCCAGGCAGCCGTGTGGTGCTACCGAGGAGGATCCATCAGCACCGAGCCCCGCATCAACGATCGGATTCGCGTCCCTGAGGTGCGACTCGTCGGTCCCAGCGGCGAACAGGTGGGCATCGTCCCGCTTGCGAAGGCGCTTGAGCTCGCGCAGGAATACGACCTGGACCTGGTCGAGGTCGCCGCCTCCGCGCGCCCGCCGGTCTGCAAGCTCATGGACTACGGCAAGTTCAAGTACGAGTCGGCCATGAAGGCCCGTGAGGCGCGCAAGAACCAGGCGCACACGGTCATCAAGGAGATGAAGCTCCGGCCGAAGATCGACCCGCACGACTATGACACCAAGAAGGGTCACGTCGTTCGGTTCCTCAAGCAGGGCGACAAGGTCAAGATCACGATCATGTTCCGTGGTCGCGAGCAGTCCCGGCCGGAGCTCGGCTACCGACTGCTGCAGCGTCTCGCGGAGGACGTCCAGGAGCTCGGCTTCATCGAGTCGAACCCGAAGCAGGACGGCCGGAACATGATCATGGTTCTCGGTCCGCACAAGAAGAAGACCGAGGCGATGGCCGAAGCCCGCGAGGCGCAGGCCGCCCGCAAGGCCGAGCGCCAGGGTGGTGCCGCCGCCGAGGCCGCTCCGGCCGAGGCCGCCGAGGTGGAGTCCACCGAGGTCGACGCCGACGGCTCCGCCGACGCGAACGCCGAGGCCTGATTCCGGGGCAGCCCGTCCCGGATCACCCACACAACATGACGCTCCCGCCCGCCGGTCCGCGAGGACCGGTGGGAGCGCCACCGACGAGGAGATAACGGCGCCATGCCGAAGAACAAGACGCACAGCGGTACCAAGAAGCGCTTCAAGGTCACCGGCTCCGGCAAGGTGCTCCGTGAGCGCGCCGGCAAGCGCCACCTGCTCGAGCACAAGTCGTCCCGCCTGACCCGTCGCCTCACCGGCAACGCGGAGATGGCTCCCGGCGACGCCGCGAAGATCAAGAAGCTTCTCGGCATCTGACGCCTCCGCTCCCGTGACGGGAGCGGACGGACGTCGAGACCGGGACCCCATCGAATTCCGGGCCGTGTGAAGACACCCACGGCCCCGCTACAAGGAGTAAAAAAGTGGCACGCGTCAAGCGGGCAGTAAACGCCCACAAGAAGCGCCGGGCGATCCTCGAGGCGGCCTCCGGCTACCGCGGTCAGCGTTCGCGCCTGTACCGCAAGGCCAAGGAGCAGGTCACCCACTCGCTGGTCTACAACTTCAACGACCGCAAGAAGCGCAAGGGCGACTTCCGTCAGCTGTGGATCCAGCGCATCAACGCCGCTGCCCGCCAGAACGGCATGACGTACAACCGCCTCATCCAGGGTCTGAAGGCCGCCAACATCGAGGTGGACCGCAAGATCCTGGCCGAGCTGGCCGTCAACGACGCCAACGCGTTCGCCGCGCTCGTCGAGGTCGCGCAGAAGGCCCTCCCGGCCGACGTCAACGCGCCCAAGGCCGCTGCGTAAGGCATAGCCGGCCCGCTCACGAGGCCGGCACCCACGGACCCGCAGGCGTTCGCCTGCGGGTCCGTGTGCGTTCACCCCGCCCCGGACCACCCGAGAGAGAACCCTGAGACCATGCCCACCCCCGCCGAGCTGATCTCCCCCCGATCCCCGCGGGTGGCCGCCGCACGGAGGCTGGCGCGGCGCAACTTCCGCACCAAGGAGCGCCGGTTCCTCGCCGAGGGCCCCCAGGCCGTCCGTGAGGCCGTCGCGCACCGCGGGTCCCAGGGCGCGACGCTGATCGAGCTGTTCGCCACCGTCGAGGCCGCCGAGCGCTACGCCGACATCGTCGAGGCCGCCCTGCTGGGCGGGGCGCGCGTGCACTACGCCTCCGACGAGGTGCTCGCGGAGGTCTCGCAGACCGTCACCCCGCAGGGGCTCGTCGGCGTCTGCCACTTCCTGGACTCCCCCTTCGAGGAGATCCTCGGGTCCGGCCCGAAGCTGGTGGCCGTCCTCGCCCACGTCCGTGACCCCGGGAACGCCGGCACCGTCCTGCGCTGCGCGGACGCCGCCGGCGCCGACGCCGTGGTGCTGACCGACGCCTCCGTCGACCTCTACAACCCCAAGTCCGTCCGCGCCTCCGTGGGCTCCCTCTTCCACCTTCCCGTGGCCGTGGGCGTCCCCGTCGAGCAGGCCGTGGCGGGGCTGCGGGAGGCGGGCGTACGGATCCTCGCGGCCGACGGGGCCGGCCAGGACGACCTCGACGCCGAACTGGACGCCGGCACCATGGGCGGCCCCTCGGCCTGGGTCTTCGGCAACGAGGCCTGGGGCCTGCCCGAGGAGACCCGGGCGCTCGCGGACGCCGTCGTACGGGTCCCGATCCACGGCAAGGCCGAGAGCCTGAACCTCGCGACCGCCGCCGCCGTGTGCCTCTACGCGTCCGCGCGTGCACAGCGGGCGCCCGGAGGGTGCCGCTCCGTGACCCCCAGCTAGTAATGTGGCCTGCCGGGGGCCCACTGAGCTACCCGGAGA
>NZ_JZWV01001183.1 GCF_000966975.1 Streptomyces katrae
CCACTGAGCTACCCGGAGATGTGGGGTACGGGGACATGACCGTCGGCACGAACAGCTCGCCCGGGGCCGCAGGTGCGGCCGAGCAGCGGTTCGGGGACGCCCCCGCGCCCCCGGACGCGGGGCGTCCCGGCCCGTCCGCGGCCGGCCCCGGCATCCCGCCGGTCCACCCGCGAGGCCGGGAGACCCTGGGGTCGGTGCCGCCGCAGGCGTGCCCCGACCGGCGCGGCCCGGACGGCGGGGCCGGCGGCCGCGCCCCCGCCCCGGACACCGGCGGGACCCCCGGCCAGGGGCACGGCTTCGGCCTGGACCCCGACGAGCTGCCGGACGGGCTCGTCGTCGCCGACCACACCGGGCACGTCGTCTGCTTCAACCGGGCCGCCTCCCGGATCACCGCCATCACCGCCGCCCAGGCGCTCGGCGCCCGCATCGAGCGCGCGCTCCCGCTGGAGGACCTGGAGGGCCGCCGCTGGTGGGCGCTGACCGACCCGTACGGCGGCCTCGCCACCCGGCGCGGCCAGCCCGAGCGGAACCTGCTGCTGCCCGGCGGCCGGGAGGTACTGGTCTCCGCCCGGTACGTGCGCACCCACCCCACCGGCCCGCTGAGCCGCCTCGTGGTCACCCTGCGCGGCACCGAGGCGCGCCACCGCACCGAGCGCAGCCACGCCGAACTGATCGCCACCGTCGCGCACGAGCTGCGCTCCCCGCTGACCTCCGTCAAGGGCTTCACGGCGACCCTCCTCGCCAAGTGGGAGCGCTTCACCGACGACCAGAAGCGGCTGATGCTGGAGACCGTCGACGCCGACGCCAACCGCGTCACCCGCCTCATCGCGGAACTCCTCGACATCTCCCGCATCGACTCCGGCCGCCTGGAGGTGCGCCGGCAGCCGGTGGACATCGCCGCGGCCGTCGGCCGGCACGTGCAGGCCCTCACCGCGAACGGCCAGGCCCCCGAGCGGTTCCTCGTACGCGTCAGCCGGCCGCTCCCCGACCTGTGGGCCGACCCGGACAAGATCGACCAGATCCTGGGCAACCTCCTCGAAAATGCGGTGCGGCACGGCGACGGAACGGTCACCATCGACGTAGCGCCGTACGAGAAGGGAACAGCCGTCACCGTGACCGACGAAGGCCCCGGGATCCCCGAGGAGTCGATGGCCCGCGTCTTCACCCGCTTCTGGCGGGGGAGCAAGCGCGGCGGCACCGGCCTGGGCCTGTACATCGTCAAGGGCATCGTGGAGGCCCACGGCGGCACCATCACCGTCGGGCGCGGGCCCGGCGGCGGCGCGGAGTTCCGATTTATGCTGCCCGTGAGCGCGCCGGCCTACCTCACCCAGTAACCCTGCGGAGAGTCTCGCCAGGCGGCCCACGGGCTTCCTCACCCCCGGCGGCCCTTAGACTCGTCCTTTGGCACCTTTGTGTCCTTGTGCCGATCACACCGATCAGCGATCGAGTCGTGCGCGTCGTGCGGGGACCCACCAGCCAGCCATCGGAAGTACGGGAAGAGATGTCGGCACCGAACAAGTCGTACGACCCTGTCGAGGTCGAGGCACTGAAACCGGAAGAGATCGAGCGCATGCGGGACGAGGCGCTCGCCGCCTTCGCGTCCGCCGGCGACCTCGACGAGCTCCGCGAGGCGAAGACCGCGCACATGGGCGACCGCTCGCCCCTCGCGCTCGCCAACCGCGAGATCGGCGCCCTGCCGCCCCAGGCCAAGGCCGAGGCGGGCAAGCGCGTCGGACAGGCCCGCGGCGCCGTGAACAAGGCCTTCGGGGCCCGCATGGCCGCCCTGGAGGCCGAGCGCGACGAGCGGGTGCTGGTCGAGGAGGCGGTGGACGTCACGCTGCCCTACGACCGCGTGCCCGCCGGCGCCCGCCACCCGCTGACCACGCTGATGGACCGCATCGCGGACATCTTCGTCGGCATGGGCTACGAGGTCGCGGAGGGCCCCGAGGTCGAGGCGGAGTGGTTCAACTTCGACGCCCTCAACTTCACGCCCGACCACCCGGCCCGCCAGATGCAGGACACCTTCTTCGTCCAGGGCCCCGAGGGCACCACGGGCGACGAGTCCGGCGTCGTGCTGCGCACCCACACCTCCCCGGTGCAGGCGCGCTCGCTGCTGGAGCGCAAGCCCCCCGTCTACATCGTCTGCCCGGGCCGCGTGTACCGCACCGACGAGCTCGACGCGACGCACACCCCGGTCTTCCACCAGGTCGAGCTCCTCGCCGTCGACGAGGGCCTGACCATGGCCGACCTCAAGGGCACCATCGACCACATGGTCAAGGAGCTCTTCGGGGAGCAGACCACCACCCGTCTGCGCCCGCACTTCTTCCCCTTCACCGAGCCGTCCGCCGAGATGGACATGCAGTGCTACGTGTGCCGCGGCGAGTCGGTGGGCAACCCCGACCGCCCCTGCCGTACCTGCTCCAGCGAGGGCTGGATCGAGCTCGGCGGCTGCGGCATGGTCAACCCCAAGGTGCTCGTCGCCTGCGGTGTGGACCCCGAGAAGTACAGCGGCTTCGCCTTCGGGTTCGGCATCGAGCGGATGCTGATGTTCCGCCACAACGTTGAAGACATGCGAGACATGGTCGAGGGTGACGTGCGCTTCACCCGGCCGTTCGGGAGTGAGATCTGATGCGCGTCCCGCTTTCCTGGCTGCGGGAGTACGTCGACCTCCCCGCAGGCGAGACCGGCCGCGACGTGGCCGCCAAGCTCGTCGACGCCGGCCTCGAGGTCGAGACCGTCGAGCAGCTCGGCGCCGGGCTCAAGGGCCCCCTCGTCGTCGGCCAGGTGCTGACCATCGAGGAGCTGGAGGGCTTCCGCAAGCCCATCCGCTTCTGCACGGTCGACGTCGGCACCGCCAACGGCACCGGCGAACCGCAGGAGATCGTCTGCGGTGCCCGCAACTTCTCCGTCGGCGACAAGGTCGTCGTGGTCCTGCCCGGCGCTGTCCTGCCCGGCGACTTCGCGATCGCCTCGCGCAAGACGTACGGCAAGACCTCGCACGGCATGATCTGCTCCGGCGAGGAGCTCGGCATGGGCGACGACGGCACGCACGGCATCATCGTGCTGCCGCCGGAGTACGAGCCGGGCACCGACGCGATCGAGCTGCTCCAGCTCGTCGACGAGGTCCTCGACATCGACATCACCCCGGACCGCGGCTACTGCATGTCCATGCGCGGTGTGGCCCGCGAGGCCGCCACCGCCTACGGCCTGCCGCTGCGCGACCCGGCGCTGCTCGACGTGCCCGCGCCGAACTCGTACGGCTACGCGGTGAAGATCTCCGACCCGCAGGGCTGCGACCGCTTCACCGCCCGCACGGTGACCGGCCTCGACCCCGAGGCGCGCTCCCCGATCTGGCTCACCCGCCGCCTCCAGAAGGCCGGCATGCGCCCGATCTCGCTCGCCGTGGACATCACCAACTACGTGATGCTCGAACTCGGCCAGCCGCTGCACGCCTACGACCGCTCCCGCCTCGACGGCGAGATCGGCGTCCGCCGTGCCGAGCAGGGCGAGAAGTTCACCACCCTCGACGGGGTCAAGCGGATCCTCGACGCCGAGGACCTGGTGATCACCGACAACAGCGGCCCGATCGGGCTCGCCGGTGTCATGGGCGGCGCCAACACCGAGATCGCCGACTCGGTCACCGACCCCGAGACGGGCGCCGTCACCGGCACCACCGACGTGGTCATCGAGGCCGCGCACTTCGACTCCGTGTCGATCTCGCGCACCGCCCGCCGCCTGAAGCTGTCCTCCGAGGCCTCCAAGCGCTTCGAGCGCGGCGTCGACCCGCTCGCCGCCGCCGCGGCCGCGCAGCGCACCGTCGACCTCCTCGTGCTGCTCGCCGGCGGTACGGCCGAGGCCGGGGTCACCGAGCTCATCGCCCCGGGCGCCCCGCGCACCATCGCGATGCGCGCCGACCACCCGGACCGCGTCGCGGGCATGGACTACGGCCGCGAGACCGTCGTGCGCCGCCTCCAGGAGATCGGCTGCGACGTCTACGGCCAGGACGAGCTCGTCGTCACCGTCCCCTCGTGGCGGCCCGACCTCGCCGCGCCGAACGACCTCGCCGAGGAGGTCATCCGCCTGGAGGGCTACGGGAACCTCCCGTCCACCCTCCCGCAGGTGCCCTCCGGCCGTGGCCTGACCCCGCGCCAGCAGCTGCACCGCCGCGTCGGCCGCGCCCTGGCCGGCGCCGGCTACGTCGAGGCGCTCAGCTACCCGTTCATCGGCGAGGGCGTCTTCGACCAGCTCCAGCTGCCCGCGGACGACCCGAGCCGCCGGGTCGTCAAGCTCGTCAATCCGCTCTCCGACGAGGAGCCGGCGCTGCGCACCACGCTGCTGCCGGGTCTGCTCGGCGCGCTGCGCCGCAACGACAGCCGCGGCAGCCACGACCTGGCGCTCTTCGAGACCGGCTCGGTCTTCCGCGCCGGCGGGCAGCCGGGTGCCGCCGTAAGGCTGCCGGTCGACCGCCGTCCCACGGACGAGGAGATCGCCACCCTGGACGCGGCCCTGCCCGCGCAGCCGCGGTACGCCGCGGTCGTGCTGGCCGGTGCCCGCGAGCAGGCCGGCTGGTGGGGCAAGGGCCGTCCGGCCGACTGGGCCGACGCGGTCCAGGCCGCCCGTGCGCTGGCCGTCGAGGCCGGCGCCGAGCTGGTCGTCCGCCAGGGCCAGTACGGTCCGTGGCACCCCGGCCGCTGCGCCGAGCTGGTCGTCACCCTCGACGGCGCGGAGACGGTCATCGGCCACGCCGGTGAGCTGCACCCGCGCGTGGTCAAGGCCCTCGGCCTGCCGGCCCGGACCAGCGCCATGGAGCTCGACCTCGACCGCCTCGCGGCGGCCGGCGGCGAGGCCCTCCAGGCGCCCCGGATCTCCACCTTCCCGGTGGCGACCCAGGACGTCGCGCTGATCGTCGACGCGTCCGTCCCGGCCGCGGCCGTGGAGGCCGCGCTGCGCGAGGGCGCCGGCGAACTGCTCGAATCGCTGCGGCTGTTCGACGTGTTCACCGGTGAGCAGGTCGGCGAGGGCAAGAAGTCCCTCGCCTACGCGCTGCGCTTCCGCGCGCCCGACCGCACCCTGACCGCCGAGGAGTCCACGGCCGCGCGCGACGCGGCGGTGGCCCTCGCCGGCGAGCGGACGGGGGCGGTGCTGCGCGGCGCCTGATCCGCCGTCAGCAGGACCCGCTGAGGGGCCCGTCCGGACCACCGGACGGGCCCCTCGTGCATTCCGGACGATCCTCACTCATTCGGGTGAGAACGGCGGCGGGCCATGTCCGGTACGTCAGGAGGTCGACACAATCGTTCCGGCCGACGAGCCGGAGGGGAGCGTCCTACGGATGATCACGCGCCGGGAAACGCACCGGGCGCGCCTGGCGTGCGTCCTCGCCTGGGGCGGCGCCGCGGTGTCCTGGGAGCTGTCCACCCCGGGACCGCTGGTGCCCAGCCTCGCCAGCTGCGCGGCCTTCCTGATCCTGGCCACGGGCTGCGCCCTGCACACCCGGCGGGGTCTCATCGCCGAGCTGCGGCGCTCGCGGGAGATCGCCGGGGCCACCCAGCGCGTACTGCTGCGGCCGCTGCCCGGGCGGATCGACGGCCTGGCGCTCTGCGCCGCCCAGCTGTCGGCGAGCCGGGGGGCGGCGGTCGGCGGGGACCTGTACGAGGCGGTGCCGACGGCGTACGGGGTGCGGGTGCTGATCGGGGACGTACGGGGCCACGGGCTCCCCGCGCTGGGCGGGGCCGCGGCGGTCCTGGGCTCGTTCCGCGAGGCGGCGTACGACGAGCCGGCCCTGGGCGGGGTCCTGCTCCGCATGGAGCGCTCCCTGCAGCGGCACCTGCGCGAGCGCGCCCGGGCCGAGCATCCGTCGGCCTGCCCTTCCGATCCGGAGTCCCCGTCCTCGGAGGACTTCGTGACGGTCCTCCTCCTCCAGATCGCCCCGGACGGCACGGTCCTGGCCCTCAACTGCGGCCACCCGTGGCCGTACCTCCTCCGCCGAGCCGTCCTCCGGGAACCCTGCGGGGCCAT
>NZ_JZWV01001184.1 GCF_000966975.1 Streptomyces katrae
TCGGCGAGTCCTACATGGCCGGGGAATGGGACAGCGACGACCTGGCCGGCGTCCTGACCGTCCTCGCCGAACACGTCGACGAGCTCGTACCCGCCCCGCTGCGCCGGCTCCGCGGCCTGTGGGTCTCGCGCCGCCCGGCCGCCGACCGCAACATCCGCGTCGGCGCACGCGTGAACATCCAGCGCCACTACGACCTGTCGAACGACCTGTTCTCCGCCTTCCTCGACCCCACCCTCTCCTACTCCTCCGCGGTTTTCACCGCCTTCCCCGCCCGCTTCGCCGCCCTCCCCGAAGCCCAGCACCGCAAGATCGACCGCCTCCTGGACCTCGCCCAGGTGGGGGAGGGCACGCGGCTGCTGGAGACCGGTACCGGCTGGGGCGAACTCGCCCTGCGAGCCGCCACCCGCGGCGCCCACGTCACCACCCTGACCCTGTCTCTTATACACATC
>NZ_JZWV01001185.1 GCF_000966975.1 Streptomyces katrae
TCACCACCCTGACCCTCTCCGCCGAACAGGCCGGGCTCGCCCGCGCCCGCATCTCCGCCGCCGGACTCTCCGACCGGGTCGACGTCCAGCTCCGCGACTACCGCGACGCCGAGGGCCGCCACGACGCCGTGATCAGCGTCGAGATGATCGAGGCCGTCGGCGCCGAATACTGGCCCTCCTACTTCACCGCGCTGCGCCGCGCCCTCGCCCCCGGCGGCCGCATCGCCCTGCAGTCCATCACCATGGGCCACGAGCAGATGCTGCACACCGCCGCCACCCACACCTTCATCAGCAAGTACGTCTTCCCAGGCGGCCTGATCCCCTCCCGCGAGGCCATCGCCCAGCACTCCGCGGCCGCCGGCTTGCGCACGGTCGCCGACGACGGCTACGGCGCCCACTACGCGGAAACCCTGCGCCTGTGGAGGGAACGGTTCGCCGCCAACCGCCCCGCCGTCACCGCCCTTGGCTTCGACACCGTCTTCCAGCGCATGTGGGAGTTCTACCTCGCCTACTCCGAAGCCGGATTCCGCTCCGGCTACCTCGACGTGCGCCAGCTCCTCCTCACCGAAGGGCCCCGACCGTGAGGCCCGCCGCCGACCGACTCGCCCAGCTCCTCGGCCACGTCCTCCCCGGCCCCCTCCCCGTCCGCTCCAGGCCTGGGACGGCAGCCGGACAGGCCCCGCCGACGCCCCCTCGTCACGCTCCGCTCACTCCGTCTGAAGGGCTCGACCGGGCGGTGGTACCGGGCGCGGGAGGGCCAGACTCCCACCGCTTCGCCCGATGCGACCCGCCACGCGTACGGGCTCGGCACCGCCCTTGCCCGTCTTGGCGGCCCGCAAGAGCCTCAGTGCGGGCTGTCAGGTCGCGAAGTCACGTGTCGATTGCCCAGGGGGATTCTGAGTGGCCATGCGCAGACCGTAGGTGGGGCGGCCTGACACCCGGTGTCACAGGAGGCAGGGCTCTCGCAAGGAAGCGGTAACCCCCTACCTCGGCTCGGCAGTGGGGTGAAGCCCGCGGCAGATCAGGTCGAACCCCTGGACCACGGCCGAGATCACGGCGTCACGGGCCTCCTCGGGCGCTTCGCCGGCCATGATGCGCTGCCTCAGCTCGCGCAGCGCGGCGCGGTGCATGCCGGCGACGGCCCCCGCGAGGAGCGCGGGCGGCGGGGGAGCGCAGTGGCCGGGGGCGTCGGCGGTGTGTGGGGGATGCCCGGTGAGGGCGGCCGTCAAGGCGGCCTCGGCCCGTTCGCCGATCTCGCGCTCGCGGGCGAGCAGGGCGGGGCTGTCCAGGATCACCTGCCAGAACGCCGTCGCTCCGGGCTGCAGCCCGAGCATCGGATGGTTCTCGCGGAGCCCGGACAGCAGGTCTTCGCAGACGGCCTCGACCGGGCAGGCGCCGGGCGCCCGGTCACGCACCACGGCGGCCAGGTGTTCCTCGGCATCCGCCCCCCGGTCGAAGAAGAGGTCTTCCTTGACCGGGAAGTAGTTGAACACGGTGTTGGTGGACACGCCCGCGTGCCGTGCCACCTCGGCGACCGTCACCCGGTCGAAGCCGTACTCCAGGAACAGCGGCAGTGCCGCGTCGGCGATCGCCGTCCGGGTCTGCTGCTTCTTGATCTCTCTGAGTCCCACACCGCACATGATAGTGTCACCACAAATTTGGAGTGACACCAAAATTCTTGGAACCTGGAGGCGACCATGTCCATGACCTTCGGCATATATCCCGGCGGTCTCCTGGGAGACGAGCAGGGCATCGTCCATCCCGTCTCCCCCGACGACCCCGAGCGCATCAACGCCGCCCTCGACGCACTGCAGGGCGACGCGGACACGCTCTCGGTGCGCGCCTACCGCTCGTTCGCCACGACCGTGACCCCGTACGGCCCCACGCCCGCCGATCCGCAGGCCTGTCTCCGGCGCGGCCGCACCCTGGACCTGGTGCTGCAGTTCCGCGAACCCTCCGGTCGGCTCGACGGCTGGCCGGACTTCGTCCGCGGGGCCGTCCGGGACGGGGGGCCCGGACTGGCCAGCGTCCAGATCTGCGAGGAGCCCAACCTCAACCTCCCGCCCGTCGACGGCAGCACCCCCAACGTCCTGAACGCGCTGGTCCAGGGGGTCGTCGCCGCCAAGGAGGAGGCCCGCTCCCTCGGCCGCCGCGTGGCCGTCGGTTTCAACGCCGTCCCGTCCTTCGACCCGGCCGACACCTTCTGGTCCGACCTGGGAAACCTGGCCGGCCCGGGCTTCGTGCAGAGCCTGGACTACGTCGGACTGGACTTCTTCCCCGATGTGTTCCGCCCCGTCGCCCCCGGCCGGCTGGCGGACGCGGTCACCGCCGTCCTCACGTCGTACCGCCGTACCTGTCTGCCGAAGGCAGGCATCCCCGACACCATCCCGGTCCGCATCTGCGAAAACGGCTGGCCCACGGGCCCCGGACGCACCGAACAGCACCAGGCCGCCGCCCTGGACACCGTCATCCGGACCACGGCCGCCCTCGCCGCCGAGCTGAACATCGAGGGCTACTCGCTCTTCGCCCTACGGGACGCCGACAGCCACGCCGAGGGGATCTTCTCCCACTTCGGCCTGCTGCACGACGACTACACCCCAAAACAGGCCTTCGAAACCTACCGCCGGCTCATCGCGGAACTGGGCGGCGAGGTCGGGGGCTAAGAGCCGTCCCGTAAGTGACCAGGACAACATCCTTCAGGCCGAGGCGGTCCTCCTCGCTCAGGGCGGTGGGGTGGCGGGTGCGCCAGCCCGTCACCTGCCGTACCGTCGGCGGCCGCGGCGGTGCAGTGGACGGATCCCCTCGCAAGGTGGCGCTGTGGGCGCGGACCATGCCGTGGGTGACGGTTGCCTGCTGGGCGACCAGCTCGCTACTCCAGACTCCTGGAGAGAGACCCCAACACAAGCTGTGTTGCCACGATTTGTTGAATCCGCCCAGCTGGATGGGACCGACTGACTGCCGGGTCGGTTCAGCTGGCGTTCTCCAGAAGGCCTTCGCGGACCAGGCGTTGGGCGAATACCAGCCGTTTCAAGCCAGGTGGTGTGGACGGTCGGCCCCAGTGGAGACGGGTCTGGAGCCATTCCCGGGCCCTGGCCGAGTCCGACGTCATCGGACGCAGCGTCCACGGGGCGGTCATGGCATGGTCGGTGAAAAGGTGCTCCAGGAGGTGTCAGATGAACCCCGCCCCCCTGATGGCCCGCTCCGCTTGTCCGGTTCAGAAGTCGATCACCCACACCAGCCCGCCCCAGAACTGGGTGATCCAGGCGTGACGGCCGTCCGGCGTCAGCGCGATACGGGTCGGCTGGTGGACGTAGATGGTGTCGGTCACCTTGTTGGTGCTCGTGTCGATCACGGACAGGCTGTCCGAGCCCTCGCCGGTGACGTAGGCGCGGCGGCCGTCAGGGCTCACTGCGACGTCCTTCGGATGCCAGCCGACGGGGATGGGCCCGCCGGTCACCTTGCCGGTCGCGGTGTCGACGACGGACACCGTGCCCAACTGGTCCGTGACGTAGAGGCGGCGCCCGTCTGGTGTCACCGCGAGGCCGTAGGTGAATCGGATCCGGAGTTGGCTACGTAGACGCGGCGGCCGTCGGGGGCAACCGCCAGGCCAACCGGATTGACGCCGACGCTGACGTGTCCGATCTCCGTGTTCGTGGCCGTGTCGATCACTCTCACCGACCCGGGGCGGGGCTCCCAC
>NZ_JZWV01001186.1 GCF_000966975.1 Streptomyces katrae
GTGGTGTAGCCCCGGCGGCCGTCGGGGCTGATTCCGACGTCCACCCCCGCGGTCCAGATGCGGGCGCTCCGCTGCTTGGTGTGCGTATCGATCACCTCCAGCGCGCCGGCCCGCCCGGTGGGGATATACGCGTGACCGCCGTCCGGAGATATCGCGATGCCGTACGGATAGCCGAGAACTCTTATGTAAGGTCGGGGCGGGGAGGGCGTCGGGGACGGCTCGGTCGACGCCGAGGCGG
>NZ_JZWV01001187.1 GCF_000966975.1 Streptomyces katrae
CGGCTCGGTCGACGCCGAGGCGGACGGTGACAGCACCAAGCCCATCAGGGCAAGCAGGGCTGCGGCAAGGCCGCACCGGATCCTTGAGCGGGTACTCACGGGCACCTCCTGCCCCTCTTCCAGAGTGCCGCGCCCGGCAGGGCCCGCAAGATGGGTGCGGCTACCACCCCTCGCACGTCACCGCCGCTCGTACATCGGCATTCCTCCGGGTCCACTTCGGTCAGGCAGGCGTCGATGGTCTCGCGCAGGGTCAGGACGTCCGCCGGCCCCCGGGCCGCCCACTCCCGCGGCGCGTGCGGTCCCGTTCCTCTTCCTCGGCGGTGGCGGGGCCGGCGCCGAGCCGCTCGGAGTCGACGGCGGTGGGTTCCACTGTGCCGACCCAGGCGGGGGAATGGAGATCGTCCGGGCGCGAGGTGCTGTGCCGACCTTCAAGGAGAGGCGCCGGGGTACGGCGCTGGTCGGCGGGCTTCCTCCCGCTGCCTTCGCCTGACGACACGATCCGGCGGAGTCGTCCGGATGCTGCGTGTCTGGGTCACCTGGCCAATGCCACACGCCACCGCGACGGGCGCTGGGAAGCCGGGCCGGGAAGCCACTCAGGTCTGGTGGGCTTCCGTCACGGGGTGACCAGTTGGCTGCCGTGGGGTGACCGCTTGCCGGGGGTACCGGCTGTCACCAGCCCGCACATCCAGACCAGCCTTGCTGTGCTGACTGCTACGAAACCGGTCTTCTGCACCCCAGGGACGACGGTTCAGGAACCGTAGGTGATGGATACCTGCGCCGATCCGGTGGCGGGGCGGGAAGTGCCGCCCGCCGGGACGAGGTTCGACCCGCCACCGCCGCCGCCGGGCCCGCCGGCTCCGGCGGTGATCAGGAAGCAGCCTCCGCCTCCGCCGCGACCGTGCCAGCCGCCGCCACCACCGCCCCCGCCGATTCCGCCACCGCCTGCGCCGCCGGTACCGGGCCTGCCGTCGGTGCCGGCCTTGGAGTCGTCGGGGCAGGCGGCTCCGCCCTTGCCGCCATGGGTCTGGGTTCCGCNGGTCTGGGTTCCGCCGCCGCCCCCGCCGCCGCTTTCCGGTCGCTCGCCGCCGGGCTTCCCGGTGTCGCCCGCGTTTCCGCCGGCGGCCTCGCGGTCGGGCCCGGTGAAGCTGGAGCCGCGTCCGCCGCCCCCGCCGCCGGCGGCGACGATGAGGCGGGGGTCGGTGCCGGGAACGCCGGTCAGGGCACAGCTCGCGCGCGTCGAGTTGCAGGTGCGGACGTCACTGGCACCGCCGCCGCTGCCGCCGGGGCGCGGACCGGTGACGGCTCCGCCGCCCGTGTCGACGTTGACGTAGTAGGTGGTGCCGGGCACCACGGTGAGGGTGGCGGTGACGGTCGCGCCGGTCCCGCCCGCTCCGCCCTCGATGCCGGACTGTCCCGGCCCGCCTG
>NZ_JZWV01001188.1 GCF_000966975.1 Streptomyces katrae
ATGCCGGACTGTCCCGGCTCGCCTGTGGCGGTGACGGTCAGTCGGGTGACGCCGGCCGGTACGACGAACCGCTGGTTCGCGCCGGCGGTGAAGGTCTTGGTCACGGGCGCCGCTGCGGCGGGCGCCGCGGGCACCACCAGGACCGCTGGCAGCGCCGCGGTGGCGAGCAGGAGCGCGGCCCGTCGGGCTGTGCGCTGAGGGCGGTTGGACTGTTGTGGGGTCAAAGTCACGATGGGGACTCCTGGACAGGGCCGTGCCCCCGGGACGCGCGGACGTAGGTAGATGGTCCGGCCCCTGCACGGGACCGTCCGCCGCGGACCGTCCGGGCCGCAGCGGTCAGGCGTCATGCTCTCCTTCAGTCTCCCCGTTTCCCGGTCCGCCCGCCTCCTGGCGTCGCGGTCCGTCCCGGCGGGTGCGGTCCTCCAGCCCGGGATGCTGATCGGTCCCGGCAGCATCTCCACCCGCGCGGACAGGTGGGCGGGTTCTTCCCCGCCGACAGCCAGGTTCGCCGACTTCCCGGGCAGAGGCAGCGATGCCTCTCCGGCCCCTTCAACGGAAGGGTTCCCCGCCACGAGTACATCCAGCAGGCCCCCAGGCGATCGTCTACGCCTCGGTGGGGAGGTCGCGGCGGCGAGGGTGGGCGCCGCGGGTGTCGCCCCGTCCGGCGACGAGCGCGCCTGCCGGTGGCGCGCGCCACGCCCCCGACCCCACATCCTCATCGTTGCGACCCTCGCCCGAACCGACGGCCGCCGGCCCTGGCTGCGCGGCGACATCCTCGCGGTGCACGCCGCCGCCCGCGCCTTCGAGACCCGCTGGGGCCTGACGCCGATGTCGCCACAGGACCGCACCACGGTGCGCCGGTCCTCAACGGGGGACCTGAACGGAGGCCGCAAGCTCCGATGTCGAGTTCCGCGAGCAGGCCGCGGACGCGTCGCTCGATTTCGTCACGGATCGGCCGGATGGCCGCGACGCCCTGGCCTGCGGGGTCCTCCAGCTGCCAGTCGAGGTAGCGCTTGCCAGGGAAATAGGGGCAGGCGTCGCCGCAGCCCATGGTGATCACCACGTCGGACGCCTGCACGGCCTCGGTGGTGAGAACCTTGGGGGTCTCGGCAGAGATGTCGATGCCGACCTCGGCCAGGGCCTGGACCACGGCCGGGTTCACCGTGTCGGCGGGGGCGGATCCCGCCGAGCGGACCTGCACGCGGTCGCCGCCGAGGCGGGTGAGGAAGGCGGCGGCCATCTGGGACCGGCCTGTTCGGCCGGGAGGTCGGGATCAGTGGGCCCAGGGCAGTCGGAGGGCCTCGATTTCCGTGTCGTTCAGGAGGGCCTCGACGAGCGGGGCGGGGCCCGCGACCTTGGTGGCCCAGAGGTCGTAGTCCGTGCAGAGGACCCAGGACCGGTCCTGCGCCCAGAGGTTGGACGGGGTCCAGCCGTCCTCCTCCGGGTGGTCGTACAGTGCCTTGGCATCCGCGAGCGTGCCGGCCCGGACGTGCAGGTTGTCGAAGTCCTCAGCCCTCTGCAACAGCGGGTTGTAGTAGGCCATGCAGCGGGTCTGCGGCCCCTGCGGGCTGTGCTCGGTGAGGATGTCGACCAGGCGGTTCCAGTCGGTCCGGTCCAAACTGCCCTCGGACGGCCCCGCGATGCCGACCGGCCAGCCACTCGGCTCCCGGAGCGAGGGGAACGAGCGGTAGCAAGGCAGCCGCCCCTCGGGCGCCACGGGATCACCGGTCCGCTCCGAGAGCTCCGCCCAGCGCAGCCGGCGCCAACGGGGGCTCGGGGGCTCGCCCGGCGTGCCCCCGAACACGTCCGCGGGGTCGAGGCCCGGGATAACCTCGGGCCCGCCGCCATTCAGCACAGCTCGTTGATACGCGACATAGGACATGTCGGTGGGCCCGAGTTCGTGTTCGTACATGGAGTGGAGCACCCAGGCGGCGTCGGGCAGTGCCGGCGGCATGAAGCCGGTAAGCCCGTCATCGTCGGCGAGCTCCCGCAGCCAGTCGGTCTCCCCAGCTGCGGTCAGCGGCCACCGAGCCGTCGCCAGAGCAGCGGATGTCTCGTTCATCCGTTCAGGATCTCACCCGCCGCGGCGAGTGCCGGGATCACTTCCCAGCCTCCACCACGTTCCCGTCGCCCTTGACAAACATGATCGGGAATCCTTACAGCGGCGCCGCCGGCGGCGCCGGAGGGCCACCTGTCCACCGCACGGCTGTCCGCGAGCCGCAGGCGAATCGGCTCGGGCGCCCCCGTACACGGTCCGCGCCGCCCGGACCGGACGCCGTCAGGAGGGCCAGGCGGGATCAGCGGGAGCGGGCCCCCGGCCCGTAGGGTGGGTGCGTGACTGACGACTGCGCTGAATGCGGATTCGCCTACGACCTGGAGCTGGCGCCCACGGCCGCCTCGCGCGCCGGCGAGTACGCGGCCCGGTTCGCCGAGTTGCTGCTGCGGGCCGAGCGGGAAGCGCTGGTCCGCCGCCCCGCGCCCGGGGTCTGGTCCCCGCTCGAATACGCCTGCCACGTACGGGACGTCCTGCTCGTCCAGCGCGAACGGGTACTCGCCGCCCGGCGCACGGACAAGCCCGTCGCCACCCCCATGGGCCGCGACGAGCGCGTCGAACACGAGGGGTACGCCCTCCAGGACCCGGCCGCTGTCGCCCGGCAACTCACCGACGCCGCTGCCCTCTTCGGAAACGTCCTGCACCGTCTGCCTCCGGCGCACTGGGAACGCACCCTCGTGTACAGCTACCCGGAACCCGCCGAGCGGTCCCTGAGCTGGGTCGCCGTGCACACGCTGCACGAACTGCGCCACCACCTGCGCGACGCCCGCTGCCGCCTGCCGGACCCGCCGGCCGCCGGCAACTGACGGCTGCGGCGGGTTCAGGCCCGGTGATCGCGAGCACGTGAACGGCCATGACCCCGGAGCAAGGCGCGTGCGGAGCAGGCCAACGGCAACACCCGGCGCGCGGTCGAAGCCCCAGGGCCCCCTCCGCCCCGGTTGGCTGCCGCCCGGCACCCGTGCCAGGGCGCAGGCCACCACGGCGTTCTCCAGCACCCGCGGCTGCGACGGCATCCACCACGCACCGTCCGCTGGGTTGACGAGATCCGGGTTGGTGATCCCGTCGGCTTCGGCGATCTCCCGATACCTGTTGCCGTCGCCATAGAACAGCTCCGCGACCGCTTGCGGGATGTCACCCGGCCGGTGGGCGTAGGTCTGTTGCTGAGGTGGCTGCGCGGAGGAGGTCGTGGTGCCGCTTTGGTCCGCGCCGGCACGGCGTGTATCGGCTTTCCACGGTGAGCCTGTGGTTTCGAGGCGGCCCTGCGACGGCGGGTGTGGTCCGTGCGGGTGAAGGCGGTGGCGAAGATCGGTTGCGGGGTGGGTGGCCCGGCCAGACTGAGCGCTGCCCTGCCCGTGGCGGTTCCGTCCGGGCAGGGGTGTCGGGCGGTCCCGTCGGCGTCTTGCCGGTCGGGGCGCTATGTGAGGGAAGGTGGTTGTGGCCATGGCGATCGGCACGGTGCTGCTGGCACTGCGGGAGGATCCCCTTGGCGGCGGGGTGAGTGCCGAGCAGCTGAGGCGGATCGGCAAGGAGCTGGAGAACCGGGGCCTGGAGCTGCGGCGTGCCGGTGACGCGCGTGATGCCCGGGCGATGCTGCACACGGAAACGGGTATCGCAGCCGCGGTGGTGGCCTGGGACCTGCCTTCACCGGCCGTCCGCGGCCACGGCGAGACGCCTGCGGGGACGTCGGCGGAGGGTTCGGTGATGCCGACGGGCGGGGCGGAGGTGCTGGACAGGATCCGGCAGCGCTTCAAGGACCTGCCCGTCTTCCTGCTGATGACCGACAGCTCCGACCACGACCTCGAACACCTGCCGCTGTGGGTGTCGGAGACGGTCGTCGGCTACATCTGGCCCTTGGAGGACACGCCCGCGTTCATCGCGGGCCGTGTCGCGGCCGCCGCCCGCACCTATCTGGCGGACGTCCTGCCGCCGTTCTTCCGCGCCTTGAAGCGGTTCGAGGACGCGCACGAGTACTCCTGGCACACCCCTGCTCACTCCGGTGGAGTGGCGTTCCTGAAGTCGCCGGCCGGCCGGGCGTTCTTCGACTACTACGGGGAGCGCCTGTTCCGCACGGACCTGTCGATCTCCGTCGGGGAGCTCGGCTCCCTCTACGAGCACAGCGGACCGATCGGTGAGGCCGAACGCAACGCCGCCCGCGTCTTCGGCTCCGAGCGCACCTATTTCGTGCTGCACGGGGACTCCACGTGCAACCGCATGGTCGGCCACTACAGCGTCACCGCCGACGAGATCGCCCTGGTCGACCGCAACTGCCACAAGTCCGTCCTGCACGGCCTGGTCGTCTCCGGCGCCCGCCCCGTCTACCTCGTACCCACCCGCAACGGCTACGGACTGGCCGGCCCCCTCCCGCCCGCCACCACGGCCCCGGCCGCGATCGCCGCCCGCATCGCCGCCAATCCCCTCACCGCCGGCGCCGTCTCACCCGACGCCCAGTACGCGGTCATCACCAACTCCACCTACGACGGCCTGTGTTACGACACCGTGGCCACCGCCCGAACCCTCGCCGCGAGCACCCCGCGCCTGCACTTCGACGAGGCATGGTTCGCCTACGCCCGCTTCCACCCGCTCTACCAGGGGCGCTACGGCATGGCCGTGACCGCGGACGCGCTCCCGGCCGACGACCGGCCCACCGTGTTCGCCACCCACTCCACCCACAAGCTCCTCGCCGCGCTCTCGCAGTGCGCCATGGTCCACGTCCGGCCCGCCCCGCGCGCGCCGGTGGAACACGACCGCTTCAACGAAGCGTTCATGATGCACGGCACCACCTCCGCGTTCTACCCGGCCCTCGCCTCCCTCGACGTCGCCACCGCCATGATGGACGGCCCGCAGGGCCAGTGGCTGATCGACGAGGCCGTCACCGAGGCCGTCCGGTTCCGCCAAGCGGTGGTGCGCACCGGCCGCCGGATCGCCGCTGCCGGGGACCGGCCCGGCTGGTTCTTCGGGGTCTGGCAGCCCGACCACGTCACCGACCCCGCGACCGGCAGCCGCGTTCCCTTCGCCGACGCACCGGTCACGCTCCTGACCGGTGAGCCCTCCTGCTGGCAGCTCGAACCCGGCGCCGCCTGGCACGGCTTCGGGGACCTCACCGACGGCTACTGCATGCTCGACCCCGTCAAGGTCACCCTCACCTGCCCCGGGGTCACCGCCGACGGTGCCACCCAGCCGTGGGGCATCCCCGCCCGCGTCCGTCGTGGAGAAGACGGACAGCTACAGCACCCTGATCCTGTTCTCCATGGGCATCACCAAGGGCAAGTGGGGCACTCTCATGGACGCTCTCATGGACTTCAAGGCCCTCTACGACACCGACGCCCCCCTTGACCGGGTCCTGCCGCATCTCGTCGGCCGCTTCCCCCGCCGCTACGTCAGCACCACCCTGCGCGAGCTGTGCGCACAGATGCACGACCACCTCACCCGCGGGGCCTTCATCGACGCCCTGGACGAGGCCTTCCAGGAACTTCCCCGCCCCGTCCATCCGCCCCGCCACTGCTACCAGCAACTCATCCGCGGTGGCACCGAACGCATCCCCCTGGCGCACGCCGCGGGCCGTATCGCGGCCGCCATGGTGACCGTCACCCCGCCCGGGATCCCCGTCCTGATGCCGGGCGAATCCCTCGGCACCTCCGACGGCCCCCTCCTGCGTTACCTCACCGCTCTGGAATCCTTCGACCGCACGTTTCCCGGATTCGGCAGCGAAGCCCACGGGGTCACGGTCGACGCCGAAACAGGCGACTACCTGATCGAATGCCTGCGGACGCCCACCTGATGAGGGGCGGTCGAGAGCGCTGCCGGTGTCGTGGCTGTGTCCCGTTGTTCTTGTGGCATGGATGGGGGCGGCGTGCGGCTGATTGCGCCCGTGTGGTCTCACGCCGGCCATAGGGGGCTCGGCCTCTGCGGACGGCGGGGAGGGTGCGGATGCATCAGGCACGCA
>NZ_JZWV01000142.1 GCF_000966975.1 Streptomyces katrae
CCGGCGACCGACGTCGCCGCGGCCGCGGGCCCCGCCGCTGTTCCCGCCGAGGGCACCGGACACCGGCCGACGGGACCCGGGCCCGGTGCGGCCAGGGCTGCCGTGGCCGGGCCCGGGGCGGGCGGGCCCGTTCCGGCCGCGCCCGATGCGGCCAGGCCCGGTGCGGCCAGGCTCGGGCCCGGCGCGGGCGGATCCGGCGCAGGCCGCCGTACGGGGCCGCCCGTTCCCGCCCGGCGGCGCGGTCCCGCCGGGCAGCCGCAGCCGGGACCCGGCAGGCCGAGCGGCAGCGGGACGGCTCCGCTCGGGAAGTTCCTCGCCAAGGCCGCCGCCGTCACCGCCGGACTGACCGCCGCCGGGGCCCTGTTCGGCCTCGTACGCGACCAGACCATCGCGCACCTCTTCGGCGCCGGACACGACAGCGACGCCTTCCTCATCTCCTGGACCGTCCCCGAGATGGCCTCGACCCTGCTGATCGAGGACGCCATGGCCCTGCTGATGGTGCCCGCCTTCAGCCACGCCCTCGCCCGGCGCGCCGCCAGCCGGGCCGGGCTGACCCGCAAGGAGGCCCGCGCGGCCGACCCCGTACGCCTGCTCGTCGGGGCCACCCTGCCGCGCCTGATGGTCTTCCTCGCCGCCGTCGCCTCCGTCCTCGTCGTCGCCGCGCCCCTGGTCGTCGGCGTCCTGGCACCCGGCCTCCCCGACCCGGAACTGGCCGTCCAGTGCACCCGGATGACCGCCCTGACCGTCCTCACCTTCGGCATCGCCGGATACTTCAGCGCCGCCCTGCGCGCCCACCGGTCGTTCCTGCCGCCGGCCGCGATCTACGTCTCGTACAACGTCGGGATCATCGGCACCATGGTCGCCCTCCACACCCTGTGGGGCGTCCGGGCCGCCGCCGCCGGAGTCGCCGTCGGCGGACTGCTGATGGTGCTCGTCCAACTCCCCGCGTTCATCCGCAATGTCGGCTTCGGACCGCCCCGCGCCAAAAGGGCGGCCCCGCGCAGCCAGCGCGACCGCGACCGGCCCACCCTCATCGCCTTCGGGGTGATCGCCCCCGTCATCTCCTTCGCGGTCTTCCGCCAGTCCCAGGTCCTCGTCGAGCGCTTCCTCGCCGCCTCCCTGCCCCCCGGCGCCATCTCGCACCTCAACTACGCGCAGAAGGTCGCGCAGATGCCGATGGTGCTCTCCCTGATGATCTGCACCGTCACCTTCCCCGTCGTCGCCCAGGCCATGGCCGGCGGCGAACGCGAGAAGGCCCGCCGGCGCGTCGAACAGGACCTCGCCCTCGCCTCCCTCGCCGTCCTCCTCGGCATGGCCCTGGTCATCGGCTACGCACCGCAGATCATCGAAGTCCTCTTCGAACGCGGCGCCTTCACCCACCAGGACACCCTCACCACCGCCTCCGTCATGCGCGTCTACGGCCTCGGCCTCCTCGGCCACTGCCTCGTCGGCGCCCTGTCCCGGCCCTTCTTCTCGACCGCCCGGCCCACCTGGTTCCCGGCGCTCGCGATGGGTGCCGGGCTGCTCGTCAACATCGCGGCCGGAGCCCTCTTCGTCGGCTGGTGGGGCACCTACGGCATCGCCGCCGCCAACGCCGCCGGCATCACCGCCGCGGCCGCCCTGCTCCTCACCGGCATCGGCTCCCGCATCATCGCCATCCAGGCCCGCCGCGTGGCCGTCAGCATCGGCCGCCTCGCCGTCGCCGCCGCCTCCGCCTGCGCCACCGGCTGGCTCGCCGGCCCGATGATCCCCGACCCGCTGCTCAGTGCCGCCCTCGGCTGCCTGCTCGTCCCCGCCATGTTCGGGGCCACCGGCATGGCCATGAGGGCCCTCGAAATCACCGCCCTGCCCGGCCAGATCGCCCAGCTCGCCGCCCAGACCGTCACCCGGATCACCCAGCTCACCCAGAGGTTCCGCAATGCCCGCTGACACCGACACGGCACCCGCCGCCGTGACGGCCGCCGCCCGCCGGACCGCATCCCCATGGGTCCTGATGTACCACTCGGTCGCCGAGTTCACCGACCCCGCCGAGGACCCGTACGGGATCACCGTCACCCCCGGCGCCCTGGAGGCCCAGCTGCTGTGGCTGCGCTCCCGGGGGCTGCGCGGGGTGTCCGTCGGCGAACTGCTGCGCGCCCGCGCGGCCGGACGCGGCCACGGCCTCGTCGGCCTCACCTTCGACGACGGCTACACCGACTTCCTCACCCGCGCCCTGCCCCTGCTGCGCCGCCACGACTTCACCGCCACCCTCTTCGTGCTGCCCGGCCGGCTCGGCGTCGACAACGTGTGGGACCCGCTCGGCCCCCGCAAGTCCCTCCTCACCGCCGAGCAGATCCGCGAGGTCGCCGCCGCCGGCCAGGAGATCGGCTCCCACGGGCTGCTCCACCAGGACCTCACCGCCGCCCCCGACGACGTCCTCCAGCAGGAACTGCGCGGCAGCCGCGAGCTCCTGCGCGAGCTCACCGGCACCCTCCCCGAGGGCTTCTGCTACCCCTACGGCCACCTCGACGCCCGCGTCGTCGACGCCACCCGGGCCGCCGGGTACGGATACGCCTGCGCGATCTCCCCCGGCCGCCTCGCGGGCCGCCACGCCCTGCCCCGTACCCACGTCAGCCAGGCCGACGGCGCCGCCCGGCTGCGGATCAAGGAGCTCCGGCACGGGGTGCGCGAGCTCCGCCGGAAGGTGCCGGTGCTGCGGTGAAGGCCCTCCACATCATCACCGGCCTCGGCGTCGGCGGCGCCGAACAGCAACTGCGGCTGCTGCTGCGCCACATGCCCATGCAGTGCGACGTCCTGACCCTCACCAACCCCGGCCCGGTCGCCGAGGGGCTGCGCGCCGACGGGGTCCGCGTCGTCCACCTGGGCATGCGCGGCAACCGCGACCTCGGCGCGCTGCCCAGGCTCGTCCGGTTCATCCGCCGCGGCCGCTACGACCTCGTCCACACCCACCTGTACCGGGCCTGCGTCTACGGCCGCCTCGCCGCCCGGCTCGCGGGCGTCGGCGCGACGATCGCCACCGAACACTCCCTGGGCGAGGCCGAGATCGAGGGCCGGCCGCTGTCCGGCGGGGTCCGCGCCCTGTACCTGGCCAGCGAGCGGCTCGGCGCGGCGACGGTCGCCGTGTCGGACACCGTGGCCGCCCGGCTGGAGGGGTGGGGGGTGCCCGCCGCCCGGGTCCACGTGGTCCCCAACGGCATCGAGGCCGCCCGCTTCCGCTTCGACGAGCGGGTACGCCGCGCCACGCGCGCCCGGACCGGACTGCCCGAGCGGGCCTTCGTGGTCGGCGGGGTCGGCCGGCTGGTCCCGGGCAAGCGGTTCGACGTCCTCGTACGGGCGGTGGCCGCGCTGCCGGGGGCGCACCTGCTGCTCGCCGGGGACGGCCCGGAGCGGGCCGCGCTGCGGAGCCTGGCCGCCGAGCTGGGCGCGCAGTCCCGGATCCACCTGCTGGGGGAGCGGGACCCGCTGGGCGACAGCCCCGACGGGCGCACGCCCGGGATCCCCGCGCTGCTCGCCGCCATGGACGTGTTCGTGTCCCCGTCGCGGGAGGAGGCGTTCGGGCTGGCCGTGGTCGAGGCGCTGGCCGCCGGGCTGCCGGTGCTGCACGTCACCTGCCCCGCCATCGACGACCTCCCCGCCGCGCAGGCGCCGGGGGCGCGGCGGATCGGCACCGGGACCGGGGAGCTGGTCGCCGCGCTGCGGGGGCAGATGGAGGCGGGGGCGCGCCGGCTGCCGGCGCCGCCGGTGGTGCGGCGGTACGACATCGCGCGGAGCGCGGCGCGGCTGCTGGACGTCTACGGGCTCGCCCTGGCGCAGCCCGTGCCCGTGCCTCCGGCGCGGGGCGGGGCGGAGCCGCCGCCTGTGGCGGAGCCGCGGGGCTCCGTCCCGGACCCTGCGCCCGGGTCTCCCCCGGCCACCGCCGGGAGGGGCCCCCAGGCGGGGCTGGACCTTGCCGGGCCGGAGCCGGTCCGAGACGGCTCCGGGGGCGGCTGAACCTCTTTCCCTCCACGTACGCACACCGCTTCACCGCTTCACCCCTTCACCCCTTCACCCCGAAAGCGAGCACGCTCATGGCCGACACCGCCGACCAGAAGAAGTCCGACCACCGCTCCGGAAAGAAGCGCAGGTTCCTGCCGCCGCCCGCGTGGTGGCCGCTGCCCGCCTGCGCCCTGCTCGGGCTGGCCGCCGGCGGGGTGTACGGGGTGCTCAAGGCGCCCGAGTACGCCGCCACCAGCTACGTCGTCGCTGTACCGAACGAGACCACCGAGCCGGCCACCGCCCAGGGCTTCGCCCAGGCGTACGGCCGCATCGCCACCAGCAGCTCCACCCTGGCCTACGCCCAGCCCCGTGCGGGCGTCGGCGCCCAGCAGCTGCGCACGCAGGTCCGCGCCGAGACCTCGCCCGACTCCCCGATGATCGCGATCACCGGGACCTCCAAGAGCGCCTCCGAGGCCGCCGACATCGCCAACGCCGTCGCCGACGCCCTCTCGCTGAGCAGCAACCAGGCCGCCAAGAACACCGGCGTACAGCTGCTGCTGTTCAGCCAGGCCGTCGCGCCGACCGAGCCCGCCTCCCCGTCCGCCTCGATCAGCGCCGCCGTCGGACTGTGCGCCGGCGGGCTGCTCGGCGGCCTGTGGCTGCTGGCCCGGCCCGCCCGCCGCCGGCCTGCGGAGCAGGACGAGACGGAGCGCCCCGCGGTGGAGGAGTACGCCTCCCTGCCCGCCCAGGGCGAGCACTCCGAGCACTCCGAGACCAAGGAGAAGGAGTCCGTGCGATGACGGACGGCTCCGCCGGGGCCCTGACGGTGACGCTGTGCCGGGACTCCCGGCAGTTCGCGGCGCTGGAGGAGTCCTGGAACCGGCTCGTCCGGGAGTGTCCCACCGCCACTCCCTTCCAGAGCCACGCCTGGCTGCACTCGTGGTGGCTGTCCTACGGCAAGGACGGGCGGCTGCGGATCCTGCTCGTGCGGCGGGGGGAGGAACTGGTCGGGGCGGCCGCGCTGATGCTCGTGCACCGGCCGCTGCCGCGGCTGGTCCCGCTGGGCGGGCCGATCACCGACTACTTCGACGTCCTCGTGTCGCGGGAGCACGCCGGGCAGGTCGTGCCCGCCCTGGCCCAGGGGCTGCACCGGGCGGCCCGCAGTGCCGTGGTCGACCTGCGCGAGGTACGGCCCGGGGCGGCCGCAGAAGCCCTGTTCGAGGCGTGGCCGGGGGTGTCCAGCCGGCTGACGGACTCCACCTGCATGGAGCTGCCCGCGCTCCCCTTCGACCAGCTCGTCAAGCGGATGCCGGCCTCCGGCGCCCAGCGGGTGCGGGCCAAGCTGCGCAAGACAGACGCCGCCGGGATCGAGGAGCACGAGGTCACCGAGCGGGAGGTGCCGCAGGCCGTACGGACCCTGCTGCGGCTGCACGAGAAGCAGTGGCGCGGCCGCGGGGTGACCCCGGAGCACCTGCGGCCCCGCTTCGCCGAGCACCTGACCCGGGCCACCCGGCGCATGGTGCGGGCC
>NZ_JZWV01000143.1 GCF_000966975.1 Streptomyces katrae
GTGCGGGCCGGGGAGGGCCGGCTGACGGAGTTCCGGCTGGACGGGAAGGTGGTGGCGGCCAACGTCACCCTGCTGTCCGCCGCGCTGAGCGGCGGCTACCTGTACGGGGCGGACCCGGACCTGCGGGAACGGAAGGTGGACGTGGCGACGCTGCTGCTGCGCTACGAGGCCGGCCGGGCGCTGGAGGAGGGCCGGCCGGTGGTGAGCTTCCTGCGCGGCAACGAGCCGTACAAGAACCACTGGCGGCCGGAGACGGTGGTCAACCAGCGGCTGCTGCTGGCCACGCACGCGCTCGCGCCCCTGATGCGGCTGCACGAGTCGCAGGTCACGGGGCGCGAGCGGGCGGTGGGGGCGCTGCGCGAGGCGCTGCCGGCCGCCCGCGAGGCGCTGCCGCCGCCCGGGACTGGCGGGCGCGGCTGAACGAACTGCGCGTGCGATGACCCGGCTAGAAGGGCCAGAACCCGGAGTCCCCGCCCCAGCCGCCGAAGGTGATGCAGACCTGCTGCTTGCCCATCAGCTTCGAGAACCAGTCGCCGAAGTCGAGGGGCAGGCACCACTGCTTGCTGTTGACGGGCTGCTGGGGCTGCGGCTTCGGTTCCGGCTTGGTGGGCTGCGGCTTGGTGGGCTGCGGCTTCGGCGGCTGCGACACCGACGGAGCGGGACGGGTCGGCAGGGGCTGGGGCTCGGGGGCGACCGGGGTCGGGGTCGGGGACGGGGTCGCCTCGGGGGTGGGAGTCGGGGTGGGCGTGGGTGCGTCCGGGGTGGGCGCGGACGGGGTCGGGACCTCGGGGGTCGGGAGCTGCGGGGTGGGTACGGCCGGCGTCGGGACGACCGGGGTGGGTACGACGGGCGTGGGTACGACGGGGGCCGGGACCACCGGGGTCGGGACCACGGGCGTGGGCACCACCGGGGTCGGGACCACCACCGGTCCCTGGTCGGACAGCGCGTCGCGGAAGACCTTCGAGGACCTCGGGTTCTGCTTGCACTGCCAGACGCCGTGCGGGCAGTAGTCGGTGATGGTGTGGTACAGCGGGTGGTGCTGGTCGATCCACTGGAGCATGCGCCGCACGTACTCCGGGTTGTCGCCGTTGCGGAACAGCCCCCACTCCGGGTACGAGATCCGCTTGCCGTGTGCTTTCGCGAAGTCGACGTGCTGCTGGAGCCCGTACGGCTGCCTGACGTGGTCGTCGAAGGTCCGGCCGGGGCCTTGGTCGTACGAATCCATGCCGATGACGTCGACCACGTCGTCGCCCGGGTAGCACTCGGTCCACGGGATCGCGTCGGTCCCCCGGTTGGGGGTGAAATCGAACTTGAACCGCTGCCCGGGGACGGAGCGCATCGTGTTGACGACGCGGTTCCAGTACGCCTTCCAGTGCTCCGGGTCGGGGCCGCAGCGGTGGGTGTACGTGGTGCCGTTCATCTCCCAGCCGAGCACGATCACCGTGTCCGGGACGCCCAGCTCCACCAGTCGCTCGGCCAGCCGCCGGAAGTGCTTGTCGTGCTCGCCCTGCGCGCCCGCCCGGATCAGCTGGGCCACCTGCCAGTCGGGCACCCGGCCCTCGTTGCGGGCCTGCATGGGCACGTTGAGGACGAACATCCGGTCGTCCTCGGCCCGGCGCCACTGCGCCCAGTCCTCCAGGAACGGGACGCGGCCCTCGATGCCGGCCCAGGAGTCGCCGGGCAGGTAGGTGTGCCCGACCCGGACCTCCCGGCCGCCCAGCCAGCGCGACAGGCGGGGGATGCGGGCGATGCCGGACGGCCCGTAGTCGAGATAGGCGCCGAAGGCGGTGTCGGAGCCCTTGGCGGGGTCGTCGTCCGGGGCCGCGAGCGCGGCGCCCGTGGCGAGCAGCCCGGCCGTGACCGTACCGACGCAGGTGCTCACCAGGCGGTGGTGTGGTCTGGGCATGTCGTCTCCCGAGCTCTGCCGAACCGGTGTGCTTGTCAAAGACGTTAGACATCACATCTGACGAACGGCCTGTCCGGTGGCCGCTTCCTAGGCCATTCGCAGCTGCGCATCTCTCCCGCTTGGTCCGACTAGGTGAAAGTCCGTTTGTATGTACGCGTTCGACGGCCATGTGCCCGCAGTACTGCTCAGACTCGATCGCAACCCGTTCCACCACGGAACCCTCGGCGCCGTCAGATCCCTCGGACGCCGGGGCGTGGAGGTGCATGCCGTCGTCGAAGCCGGAGGAGGCCCCGTGGGTCGCTCGCGGTACCTGCGCGCCACGCACCCGGGGCCGGCCGGGGGGCTGGACCCGGAGGCGCCCGAGGCGCTCCTGGAGTGCCTCGTCGGGGTGTCGGAGCGGATCGGCCGGCCCGCCGTGCTCGTGGCGATGGACGACCTCAGCGCCATCGCCGTCTCGCGCGTGGCCCCGATGCTGACGGACCGTTTCCGGATCCCCCATCAGCCCGACGACCTGCCCGCCCGGGTGGCGGACAAGGCCGAGCTGTCGCGGCTGTGCGCCCGCTGGGACATCCCGCACCCCGAGACCGTGATCCCGCAGAGCGGGGCCGAGGCGGCCCGGGCCGCGTGGACGCTCGGGCTGCCGGTGGTGGCCAAGTGGAGCCGGCCCTGGCTGCTGCCCGCCGGGAGCGGGCTGCGCAGCACCACGCTGGTGGACAGCGCCACCGGGGCGCGGGAGCTGTACGAGCGCTCCGCCGAGGCCGGGAGTCCGCTGCTGCTCCAGCGGTTCCTGCCCGCGGGGCCCGACACCGACTGGTTCTTCCACGGGGCCTTCGGGCGGGGCGGGCGGCCGCTGCTGGCCGGCACGGGCCGCAAGGAGCTGGCCTGGCCGGTCCGGGCGGGGCTGACGGCGATGGGGCGGTGGCTGGCCGACCCGGCGGTGGAGGAGTCGGGGCTGCGGCTGGCCGAACGGCTCGGCTACCAGGGGATCCTGGACCTCGACTTCCGCCGCGACGAGCGCGGCGCCGTCCGGCTGGTCGACTTCAACCCGCGGCCGGGGGCCCAGTTCCGGCTGTTCGCGGACGACGTGGGGCTGGACGTGGTCCAGGCGATGTACCTGGACCTGACGGGACAACGGGTCCCGGAGCCCGCGGGCGGTCCGGGACGGGTCTTCCTGGCGGAGAACTACGCCCTGCTGGCGGCGGTGCGCGGGCGCACGCTGCCCCGGCCGCGGGGGCCGGTGGAGGCGGCCTGGTTCGCCGCCGACGACCCCGGGCCGTTCCTGGCGATGCTCTGCGCGTTCCTGGGACGGGGCCTGGGCAAGGGCGCGCGCGTCCTGCGCGGCGTCCCCGCGCAGGGGAGGCGCACCGTTCGCGCGGTGCGGGCCCCGCGCCAGCGCGGCGGCGAGCGGGCGCGGGGGGACGGCGTCACGGCGGCCCGCCCGGGCGCGCCGGGGGTGCCCGCGCCCCCGGGGTCCCCGGAGGCGTCGGCGGAGCCGGACGAGCTGGTGTCGCGGTGAGCGGGGCCACCGGCGCCCCGGGGAGCGGATGACGGGTGGTGCGCGGCCCCGGGATGTCGTGCCGACGCCGGGGCGACGGTGCTCCGGTGACTGGTGACGCGCCGTCACGCGACGGCGGTCGTGCTGGAGGATGAGGAGCGGCCGTGAGGCGGATGGACGATCTCGTGGTGGTCGGCGCGGGCCCGTACGGCCTGTCGGTCGCGGCGCACGCGGCGGCGGCCGGGCTCGGCGTACGGGTGCTGGGCCGGCCCATGGCCTCCTGGCGGGACCACATGCCCGAGGGCATGTACCTCAAGTCCGAGCCCTGGTCCTCCAACCTCTCCGCCCCCGGCGGCCGCTACACCCTCGCCGAGTACTGCGCCACCCGGGGCCTCACGGCGGAACACGGCAGCCCGCTGCCGATCGGCACCTTCAGCGCGTACGGGCTCTGGTTCGCCCGTCACGCCGGCCTGCCCGAGGTGGAGGAGGTCACCGTCACCGAGGTCGCCCCGGAGGGCGACGCCTTCCGGGTGCGCACCGCCGAGGGCCCGCCGCTGCTGGCCCGGACGGTGGCCCTGGCCGTCGGGGTGATGCCGTTCACCCACTGCCCCGGGGCGCTGCGCGACCTGCCCCCGGCGCACTGGTCGCACAGCAGCGGCCACCGCGACCTGTCCCGCTTCGCCGGCCAGGAGGTGGCCGTCCTCGGCGCCGGGCAGGCCGCGCTGGAGACCGCCGCCCTGCTGGCCGAGGCAG
>NZ_JZWV01000144.1 GCF_000966975.1 Streptomyces katrae
GCCCGGCCCTGTCTGGTGGCCCGGCGGTCCCGGCTGAACTGGAACACCGTCCCGCAGCCCCTGCGACGGCCGGCGCTGCGGGCCCTGCGCGACCCGCACAGCGGGCTGGGCACCGGCTGGCGGAGCTGGGTGTGGTCGGAGCTGCCGTGGGCCGTGCGCAGGCTGCCCGCGCCGACGCGGGAGCGGATCGCCGCCACGGCCCTGGGGCCGGCCGGGGCGTGGTGGCTGCGGGACCGCTTCGAGCGGAACGTGCCCGCGCTCATGGGGCACCGGCTGCACCGGGCGGTGGCGGTGGGCGGCCGGACCCGGCTCGGGCTGACCACGGCCGCCGGGGAGTCCGTCGTCATGGACACCGCGCACGTCATCGCGGCCACCGGCTTCGCCCCGCGGCTGGGCCGGCTGGAGCTCCTCGACGCGGGGCTGCGGGCGGCGCTGGCGACCGTGGGCGAGGGGGACGCCCCGGAGCTGAGCGCCGTTTTCGAGTCCTCGTGGCCGGGGTTGTTCTTCGCGGGGCTGCTCACGGCTCCCTCATTCGGACCTTCCATGCGATTCGTGCACGGCACGGGCTTCACGGCGGGGAGACTGGTGAGGGGAGTCCGCAAGCGCCTCGGCGCGCGGGGTCCGCTGCCGGGTCCGGCCGGCGGGGTCCGGCCGGTCCGGGCGTCCGCCGGGCATCCGGAGACGTATCTACGCTGAGATCCACCTGAGAGGGGTCAGCGATGGGCGCGGAGCGAGCACAGGGCGGCCGTGGCTGGGTGCGCATCCCCGCCAGCCGGGGGGAACAGCCCCCGCCGGCGGCCGCGGGCAAGCCGTACGGGCCGGGCCAGTACGGGGCGGGGCCGTACGGCGGAAACCAGCAGGGGACGGGCCAGTACGGCGGAAACCCGCAGGGGACGGGCCAGTACGGCGGAAACCAGCAGGGCGCGGGCCAGTTCGGCGGAAACCCGCAGGGCGCGGGCCAGTACGGTGCCGGCCGGCACGCGCCGGGCCAGCCCGGGCAGACCCCGTACGGCTCCGGCAGGCACGGCTCCGGCCCGTACGCCGCGAACCCCTTCCGCGGGCCCGGCCCGCACGGGCCCGCCGGGGCGGGCGCCGGGGACACCGCGGAGATCTACCTCTCCCTCGTCAAGCGATGGCGGGAGGCCGGGCGCACCCTCCCGGGGCATCCTGACGAGGAGTGGGAGCGGCTGATCTCGCAGCCGTGCTGGCCCGGCCGTTAGGTGGTGTGTGTCTCGTGGCAGCGGCGGAGCGGGACGGCGACGGGCAGGGCACGCCCCGGCCCCTGACGGGCCCCGGCGAGCGGCTCGCGCTCAACGGCATGGGCAGCTTCGAATGGGACCTGGACAGCGACACCCTCGTCCTGGACGAGGCCGGCCTGGCCGTCTTCGACCTCGAGGCGGACGAGTTCGACCACACCCCCCAGGGGCTGGGCCTGCGGATCCCGGCCGACGACTCCGCCCGGCTCCAGGACGTCGTCAGGGGGGTGCTCGACGGTGGCGGGCAGACGTACGGCTCGTACTTCACGGTCCGCCGGCGCGACGGCCGCGACCAGTGGACGCACACCCAGGGCCGGGTGCTGCGCGACCCCGACGGCCGGCCCCTGCGGATCGTCGGCATCGTCCGCGACGCCACCGCCGAACTCGCGCACGCGACGGTGCTGCGGAGACTGGAGAACGCCCGGATCCAGCAGGCGGCCATCGTCCAGCGCACCACCGACGCCCTGTCGCGGGCCGTGACCGTGGACGACGTGACGGCCGCCCTCACCGGCGCCGGCGCCCTGGAACGGCTCGGCGCGGACGGGCTGGCCCTCGGCCTCGTCGAGAACGACGCCATCAAGATCATCGCGTTGAGCGGGGAGTCCCTGGAGATCCTCGACGAACGCAAGTTCACCCGGCTGGACGGCTCCCTGCCCCTGTCCCAGGCCGTCATCACCCGGAAGGCGCGCTTCGTGACCTCGCTCACCGCGCTCGCCGACGAGTTCCCCCTGCTGGCCGACTACCTGCGCCGCATCCGGTTCGACGCCGCCGCCTACCTGCCGCTGATCGCCCAGGCCCGGGCCATCGGCGGCCTCGTGCTCTTCTACCGCCGGCGCACCGAGTTCAGCCCCGAGGAGCAGAACCTGTGCCTGGGCCTGGCCGGCATCGTCGCCCAGTCCCTCCAGCGGGCGCTCCTCTTCGACCAGGAACGCGAGTTCGCCACCGGCCTGCAGGCCTCGATGCTGCCGCGCCGCATCCCCGAGATCACCGGCGGGGAGATCGCCGTCCGCTACCACTCCGCCTGGAGCGGACGGGAGGTCGGCGGGGACTGGTACGACGTCATCGCCCTGCCCCGCGACCGCGTCGGGATCGTCGTCGGCGACGTACAGGGGCACGACACGCACGCCGCGGCCATCATGGGCCAGCTGCGCATCGCCCTGCGGGCCTACGCGGGCGAGGGGCACCCGCCGTCCACCGTCCTGGCCAGGGCCTCCCGCTTCCTCGCCGAACTCGACACCGAGCGCTTCGCCACCTGCATGTACGCGCAGGTGGACCTGGAGACCGGAGGCGTACGGGCGGTCCGCGCGGGCCACATCGGGCCGCTGATCCGGCACACGGACGGGCGTACCGGCTGGCCCAACGTGCGCGGCGGCCTGCCGCTGGGGCTGGCCTCGGCGTTCGAGCAGGAGGAGTTCCCCGAGACCCGGCTGGACCTGGTGCCCGGCGAGACGCTCGTGCTGTGCACCGACGGCCTCGTCGAGGAACCCGGCTCCACCATCACCGCCGGCATGGACGCCTTGGCCCACGCCGTGCGCAGCGGGCCGCAGGGCGCCGGGGAGCTCGCCGACCACCTCTCCGACCGGCTCTGGGAGCGCTGGGGCTCCGGCGACGACGTCGCCCTGCTCGTCCTGCGGCGGGCCCCGGACCCGGGCACCCACCGGGCCCCCCGGATCCACCAGTACGTCCACCAGGCCGACCCCGAGGGGCTCTCCGACGCCCGTTACGCGCTGCGGCAGGCCCTGCGCGACTGGGGCATGGCCGATCTGGCCGACGACGTGGAGCTGGCGGCGGGGGAGCTGCTGGTCAACGCCCTGCTGCACACGGACGGCGGGGCGGTGCTGACCATGGAGGTGCTGCCGGAGCCGGTGCGGCGGATCCGGCTGTGGGTCAAGGACCGCTCCAGTGTGTGGCCGCGCCGGCGCACCCCCGGCGAGGCGGCGACCACGGGGCGCGGGCTGTTGCTGGTGGACGCCCTCGCCACGCACTGGGGGGTGGAGTCCCGGGGGGACGGCAAGGCGGTGTGGTGCGAGTTCGACGCGGGCGGCGTCCCGCGCGGCACGGCGTGACCGCTGATCCCGTGACCGTACGGTCACGCCGGGTTGTGGGGTGCGGGGAGCGGGGTGATGATTCGGCCATGAAACCGAAGCGTGGTCTTCCGCGTGGCTGCCGGAACGAGCCGTGCGCCGCCTGAACAGGGGCGCGGTCACGGGCATCGTGATAACGCTCCTGGTGCTGCTGCTGGCGGCCGGGGGGCAGGCGGTCGTGGACTGGACGACCGGGCGGCCGCACAGCGAGCCCGGGTGCCAGACGGTCGCGTTCATGTCGATGACAGGCGTCGCGCCGGAGTGCCGGTAGCGGCGGCCACCGGACCCCGCGGGAGCGCCCGCTCCGCTACCGGTGGTCTGCGACCACCTCGATGTCCTGCTGGTCCTCCGCGACCGTGCTGAGCGCACGCGGCATCAGTCCGGCCATGTGGATCTCCTGGAGCTCCGCGACGGCGTGCGCGGAGCCCGGGTGCAGGCCGGCCGTCAGCGGGCTCACGGCCTCCCAGGCGTGCACCCGGCCGTCGCAGAAGACCTCTCCGGCGCCGATGCTCAGACGGGTGCCGTCCTGGACGACGGTGGCCTTGATCTGGACCGCGCCCGAGGTCGGAGAGAGCTCGCACCGGTAGGCACCGGAAAGGACGACCGAGCCGTCCGGGGTGATGCGGGCCTTCGAGCCCAGGGAAATTCCCTGGTGGAAAACGGTGGCCAGGGCGGGAGTGGCGAAGAGGGCGGTGGCGGCCAGGGCGGAGAAGGCGGACAGGGCCATTCGGCGGGCGGCGGTGGACATTCTTCCTCCGGGTGGGTGGGGGTGGCGGGATTCCGTCGGAACGCATTGTGCTGGCAGTCGGCGTCCGGTCCGGTCCGTGCGCTCGTGTCGGTGTGTGCAATTCCCCGCTCGGGCGCGTGAGACTGGCCGAAAGATATCCGCGTCCGCACCCGCTTCCGACGATTTCCCGAGCCTCGCCGTGCAGATCCCCGCATCCCCGAAGGGGTCCCCGTATGCGTCAGACCGCCTCCGTCCTCGCCGCCGCCGCGCTGCTGCCCGCCCTGCTGCTGACCGCCACCGCCTGCCAGAGCACCCATGAGGGGGCGGCGCAGGCCCCGGCCGCGGCGCCCGCCGTCCCGGCCGACGACGGGGCGCCCGGGAGCGACGAGGAGCCCGCAGCGCCGGACCGGGCGGCCGCGGCGGGCGCCGCGAAGGATGCCCATGTGGGTGACTCCGTACGGGTGCAAGGGCAGGAGGTGGGTCGACACCTGCAGGCGGTGCTCAACGCGTTCGTGGACCCCGCGGTCAGCGTCGAACCGAACTACGCGCCGCCCGCCGGCAAGCGCTGGGTGGCCGCCTCGATGTCCTTCGTCAACGTCGGCGGGGCCTCGTACGGGGCGCTCGGGCGCATGTGGGCGTACGACGGCGCGGGCAAGCGCCACCCGGTGGTGCGCACCGGTGAACTGACCACCGGCAAACCACTCGTCTTCGATTCCCTGGCGGTCGGCGAGCGGGCCGAAGGGTGGGTGGTGTTCGAAATTCCGGATAACCAGCGCATTGTGCGGCTCCAGTACCAGGACGCGAACATGCGGCCGAATTCCGGAGGTGGATTCTGGGCTGTGTAGCCCGCCCGGGTGAAAGGCCGTGAAAGGGCCGGGCGGGAGAGCACTAAGGTGCGGCGCATGACTTCAACGCAAGCCGAAACCGACCGCTCCCTGCTCGGCACCCTTTCCGTTCTCGCCTGGATCGGTGACCCCTCCGAGGGCCACGACGTCCCGTACCTCATCGCCTACACCCTCGGCGACGGTCCGCAGGGCCGGGAGGGCAGCGAGGCGGCCGCCCGCGGGCTGCTGGAGGAGATCGGCCTGCAGATCGGCGACGTGGTCATGGACGGCACGCGCAACCCGCGCACCTTCCCCGTGCAGATCCTGCTGGCCGACGCCCAGATCGCGCTGACCATGCCCGGGCTCAACGCCACCTGCACCGCCCCGCCCGAGTGGGTCGCCGCGGCCAACGAGAGCGGGCAGGCCTACTTCCTGTTCGCCACCCGGGCCTGGCCCGAGGCCGCTCCGGGCCAGGAGGTGACGCCGGAGCTGCTCCAGGCCTTCGCCGGGGACGAGGCGGTGCTCACCAGCAGCGCCCACTGCGTCCTCACGGTGCAGACCCTGCAGAAGTAGCCGCGGCGGCGCCCGCCGCCGCCCGCTCCGGCCGCCGGGCCCCCAGCCTGCCCGGCGGCCGGCCCTTCCGGTCAGGGCGCCTCGAAAGCGAACCGGAGCGAGCGGACACGGTTGTCGAAGTTGGACCCCGCCAGATCGGGCAGCCCTACCGCCCTCAGCCCCACCGGCCGGGTCAGCAGCTCGCGGAACAGGGCCTTCATCTCCACCCGGGCCAGATGCGCGCCCAGGCAGAAGTGCGGACCGCCGCCACCGAAGCCCAGATGCGGATTGGGCGAGCGGGTGATGTCGAAGACGTCCGGGTCCGGGAAGACCGCCTCGTCACGGTTGGCGGACGCGTAGTACAGCACCACCTTGTCCCCCGGGGCGAACACGTGCCCGTGCAGGGTGTGTTCCGCTGCGACGGTCCGGCGGAACTGGATGATCGGCGTCGAATGCCGGATCATCTCGTCCACCGCCC
>NZ_JZWV01000145.1 GCF_000966975.1 Streptomyces katrae
GTCTCGTCCACCGCCCCGTCCGCGTACTTCTCGAAGTCCGACAGCAGCAGGTCCCGTTGGGCGGGGAAGTCGGTCAGCAGGGTCAGGCCGTGGGTGATGGCGTTGCGGGTGGTCTCCACCCCCGCCACCATCAGCAGGCTGAAGAAGGCCCCCAACTGGCGGGCCCCGAGCGCCTGCCCGTCCACGTTCGCGCA
Organism: Streptomyces katrae; assembly: GCF_000966975.1. Taxonomy (GTDB): domain Bacteria; phylum Actinomycetota; class Actinomycetes; order Streptomycetales; family Streptomycetaceae; genus Streptomyces; species Streptomyces katrae. The sequence goes on from NZ_JZWV01000145.1 coordinate 195, forward strand.
GACCAGCGCCGAGATCAGGTCGTCGGAGGGGTTGCGGCGCCGCTCCCGCCCGATGCCCGCCACCATCCGCTGCATCCGCGCCAGCGCCCTCAGGCCCCGCCCGGGCATCCGCAGCCGCGACGCCAGACCGCGCTCCACACCGATGTTCTCCGAGGCGTGGTTGACCCGGTCGGCGATCTCCGCCCGGTAGCGCTCCGGGATCCCCATCATGTTGCAGATGACCTCCAGGGGCAGCCGCGAGGACACCGCCGAGACGAACTCGTCGGGCCGCCGCTCCAGGACGTCGTCCACGATCCGCGCCGCCACCGCGTGGATGTCCTGCTCCGCCGCCGCCAGCAGCCGGGGCGTGAACGCCCGCTGCACGATCTTCCGCAGCTGCGCGTGGTCCGGGCCGTCCAGGTTGACCATCGAGTCCCCGAACAGGGCCCGCACCCACCGCGCCGGCTCCGGCGTGGTCACCCCGGGAGCACTCGCGAACACCTTGGGCAGCCGGCTGGCCTCCTGCACGTCCGCGTGCCGCACGAGCGCCCAGTGGCCGCCGCCCCGTCCGCCGCCCTCCGGGACGAACACGGGGGAGTTCAGGGCACGCAGCCGGGCGAAGGCCGCGAGGCGGTCGGCGGGCGGCCGCTGCCAGAAGCCGGGCTCGGCCAGTTCCCCGCCGGGGCCGGTTCCGAGTCTCTGTGAGGGGAGTGTCATCCGAGGTACCTCTCTGCTGTCGCCCGTCGCGTGGCGTCCTGCGCTGGAGAACGGTGTCGGCGCCGCGCGGGTGACGGCCCCGGACCCACGGCCTCAGCCGGCGGCCGGCGCGGAACGCGCCACGAGGGCCGTCCCCGCCACCACCGCGGCCGCCGCGACCAGACCCGCGTACAGGACGGCGTACGAACCCGCCCAGGTACAGGCGAGGATCGCGACCGAGGTCAGCGGCAGCACCAGCTGCTGGGCGGTCCCCCGCTTGAAGTGCCGCGAGTGCAGCAGCCACACCATCAGCAGGAACACCGCCGCCGGGACGGTCACGGCCGCGTTCGCCGCCACCTGCGAGATGTGCGCATTGCCGACCGCGTGCTCCACCGCCACCTCGATGCCCGCTCCGATCGCCGCACCCGAAGCGAAGATCAGAAGATGGCCGTAGCCCCACGGGATGGCCTCCCGATTGGAGGTCAGCCGCTCGTGCACCGGCACCGCGAAATAGATCCACCACGCGGCGAAGACGATCAGCAGCCCGCCCGCCGCGATCGGCAGCAGCACCCCCAGCGCATCGTGCTCGTCGATCGCCGACTTCACCGCCACCGTGCTCGCGGCGATCGTCTCGCCCAGCACGATGATGGTGAACAGGCCGTACCGCTCCGCGATGTGGTGGGCGTGCCACGGCGTCTGGTGCCCGCTCTCGGCCACCACCGGCACCAGCAGCTCCGCCACCACCAGCACCAGGAACAGCCAGCGCTTCCATGCGTCCGGCGCGAACAGCAGCGCCACCCACCCCGCCTGGCACAGCACCAGCCCGGCGGCGTACTTCAGCGCCGCGCTCCGCGCCGCCCCGCTCTCCCCGGCAGCCGCCCGCAGCCACTGCGCCGTCAGCGCCACCCGCATGATCAGGTAGCCGATGACGGCCACCGTCCAGTCGTTCGTGTCGAAGGCCCGGCCCACCCCGGCCGCGTAGACGAGCACACCGGCGATCTGCACGAGCGTCGTGACCCGGTAGGGCACGTCGTCGCAGTCGTAGGCGGACGCGAACCACGTGAAGTTCATCCACGCCCACCACACGCCGAAGAAGACGAAGAAGTAGCCGACCACCCCGCCGCCCGGATGCCCCTCCGCCAGCGCGTGCACCAGCCGCTGGCCCGCCTGCGCGATCGCGACGACGAAGCAGAGGTCGAAGAACAGCTCCAGGGTGGTCGCGGTCCGGTGGCCCTCGACGCGGCTGCGGGCGGTCATCGGTACGTACGTCATACCGCCCAGCACACCAGGGCCGGGCGGCCCGGCAGCCAAGGCGCGCTGCTCGCCCCGCACGGGTACCCCGGGCGGACGCGGGGCCCGGCGGACCGACCAACGCACTGCCCCCGGCAGGACCTTGTCCCGCCGTCCCCACGACGTTCGCCCCTGACGCCCGCCACCCCCGCGGGAAGAGCCTGGAAGGGTCACGCCCCTCCTCGACGTTCAGGACGACGCCATGAGTACCGCAACCCAGCAAGCGCCGGAGGTACAGGCCGACCCGGCGCAGTACCGGCCGGGCCGCACCATTACCCGATGGGCACCCGAGGATCCGTCCTTCTGGCAGTCCACGGGCAAGAGGGTCGCCACCCGCAACCTGTGGATCGCGGTCCCGGCTCTCCTGGTGGCCTTCGTGGTCTGGCAGGTCTGGAGCATCACGGCGACCAACCTGAAGGACGTCGGATTCGGCTTCTCCCAGTCCCAGCTGTTCTGGCTGACGGCGATCCCCGGTGTCACCGGCGGCACCGCCCGCGTCTTCTACACCTTCCTCGGCCCGATGGTCGGCCAGCGCCGCTTCACCGCGCTCTCCACGCTGGTGCTGATCGTTCCGCTGCTCTGGCTCGGCTTCGCCGTGCAGGACCCGCAGACCTCCTACGGCACGATGGTCGCGATCGCCGCGCTCTGCGGAATCGGCGGCGCGAACTTCTCCTCCTCCCTCGCCAATATCGGCTTCTTCTACCCGAAGAAGGAGAAGGGCAACGCGACCGGCATCAACGGAGGCCTCGGCAACCTGGGCGTCTCCGTCGTCCAGCTGCTGACCCCCATCCTGATCACCTCGTCGGTGCTGGCGATCGGCGCGGGCCAGAAGAAGGCGAACGGTTCGGAGATCTACCTCCAGAACGCCGCCTTCGTCTGGGTGCCGGTGGTGATCGTGCTCGCGGCCGTGGCCTGGTTCGGGCAGAACGACCTCAAGGTCGCCTCCACCCCTTTCAGCCAGCAGAAGATCATCTTCAGGCGCAAGCACAACTGGCTGATGACCTGGCTCTACATCGGCACCTTCGGCTCCTTCATCGGCTTCGCGGCGGCGCTGCCGCTGCTCATCAAGACCACCTTCCCGGCCTACTCGGTGGCCACCTACGCCTGGATGGGCCCGGCGCTGGGCGCACTGGCCCGTTGGGCGGGCGGCTGGATCGCCGACAAGCTGGGCGGGGCCCGGGTGACGATCCTGTCCTTCGCCGGTATGGGCGCCTCGATCATCGGTGTGATCAACTTCCTGCCCGGCGGCTCGGATTCGGGTTCCTTCCACGGCTTCTTCCTCTGCTTCCTGGCTGCGTTCTTCTTCTCCGGCATCGGTAACGGCTCGACCTTCCGGCAGATCCCGGTGATCTTCCGGGGCCAGCACCTGAAGGGTCTGACGGAGGGCACCCCGCAGTACGCGGCGGCCCTGAAGCAGGCGGAGATCGAATCCGGTGCGGTGACCGGCTTCACCGCGGGTATCGCCGCCTACGGGTTCTTCTTCATCCCGGCGATGTTCGCCAACTTCGCCGTGACCAGTGCGATGTGGGGGTTCGTGGCCTTCTACGCGAGCTGCGTGGTCGTGGCCTGGTGGTTCTACGCCCGGCCCGGCGCAGAAGCCCCCAGCTGACCCGCGCCCCCTCACGCCGGCCCCGCTCCCACGCCTCCATGCTGCGCGGGGCCGCCGGTGCGGGGCGCCGGGATGTCCACAGGCGCGGCGATGCGTCGGATCATCGGACTTTCGGGCGCCTCGCGCAGGTATTTGTGAATGCTTTCACAAACGCACGAGGGACCTTGGCCTCCCGCCGAAGCCCCAGCTCAGAGGTGGTGCGAGAGGACCCGGCCGCCCCACTCGCAGGACCTTCGGTCCCCGACTCGGGACCATCGCGGCACCAAATGATCGATCAAAAGGCGTGCAATGGAGACAAGCAATGAGGCGACTCGGAAGGTGCCGGCCATGACTGCCACCCCTGCGGAAACCACGATGCACACCGGAGCCTGGGACGGCTTCAAGGGCGGTCTCTGGCGCGACGCCATCGACGTCCGCGACTTCATCCAGCGGAACTACACCCCCTACGAGGGTGACGCCGCCTTCCTCGCCGGCCCCACCGAGCGCACCACCGCCGTGTGGAACTCCCTCACCGACAAGTTCCCCCAGGAACGCGAGAAGGGCGTCTACGACGTCGCGTACGACATCCCGTCGACGATCACCGCCCACGCCCCCGGCTACGTCGACCGCGACAAGGACCTCATCGTCGGCCTCCAGACGGACGCCCCGCTCAAGCGCGCCATCATGCCCAACGGCGGCTGGCGGATGGTCGCCGGCGCCCTGGACACCTACGGCTACCCGGTCTCCGAGGAGCTGGAGAAGGTCTTCACCGAGTACCGCAAGACCCACAACGCCGGCGTCTTCGACGCCTACACCCCCGAGATCCGCGCCGCCCGCAAGGCCGGCGTGATCACCGGCCTCCCCGACGCCTACGGCCGCGGCCGCATCATCGGCGACTACCGCCGCGTCGCCCTCTACGGCGTCGACCGCCTCATCGCCGCCAAGAAGGAGGAGAAGGACGAGCTGAACGCCTTCCCCGCGGGCGGGCGTTCCCTGGAGGAGACCATCCGCCTGCGCGAGGAGCTCGCCGAGCAGATCCGCGCCCTCGCCGAACTCAAGGCGATGGCCGCCTCCTACGGCCACGACATCTCCGGCCCCGCCGGCACCGGCCGCGAGGCCATCCAGTGGCTGTACTTCGCCTACCTGGCCGCCGTGAAGGAGCAGAACGGCGCAGCCATGTCACTCGGCCGCACCTCGACCTTTGTCGACATATACCTTCAGCGCGACATCGAAGCCGGCCTCCTCACCGAGGAGGCGGCCCAGGAACTCGTCGACGACTTCATCGTCAAACTCCGCATCGTCCGCTTCCTGCGCACCCCGGAGTACGACGCGCTCTTCTCCGGCGACCCGACCTGGGTCACCGAGTCCATCGCCGGCATGGGCGAGGACGGACGCCCGCTCGTCACCAGGACCTCCTTCCGCTACCTGCAGACCCTCTACAACCTCGGCCCGGCCCCCGAGCCGAACATGACCGTCTTCTGGTCACCGCGCCTGCCGCAGGGCTTCAAGGAGTTCTGCGCCCGCGTTTCCATCGACACCTCCTCCGTGCAGTACGAGTCCGACGAGCTGATGCGCCCCCGCTTCGGCGACGACACCGCCATCGCCTGCTGCGTGTCGGCGATGCCCGTCGGCAAGCAGATGCAGTTCTTCGGCGCCCGCGTGAACCTCGCCAAGACCCTGCTCTACGCCATCAACGGCGGCCGTGACGAGCAGTCCGGTGCCCAGGTCGGCCCCCGCACCCCCGCCCCGTCCCCCGGAGTCCTCGACTACGACGAGGTCATGGAACGGTTCGATGCGCAGATGGAGTGGCTCGCCGAGACCTACGTCCACGCCCTGAACGTCATCCACTACATGCACGACCGGTACGCCTACGAGCGCATCGAGATGGCCCTCCACGACCGCGACGTCCGCCGCACCATGGCCTGCGGCATCGCCGGCCTCTCGGTCGCCGCCGACTCTCTGTCCGCCATCAAGCACGCCGAGGTCACCGCCGTACGCGACGAGACCGGCCTCGCCACCGACTACGTCGTCGAGGGCGACTACCCGGCCTACGGCAACAACGACGACCGCGTCGACGCGATCGCCGTCGGCCTGGTCGAGGAGTTCATGCGCAAGATCCGCAAGCACGAGACGTACCGCGGGGCCGAACACACCCAGTCCGTGCTGACCATCACCTCGAACGTGGTCTACGGCAAGAAGACCGGCAACACGCCCGACGGCCGCCGCGCCGGCGAGCCGTTCTCCCCGGGCGCCAACCCGATGAACGGCCGCGACACCCACGGCTACGTCACCTCGGCACTGTCCGTCGCCAAGCTCCCCTACGAGGACGCCGAGGACGGCATCTCCCTCACCAACACGGTCACCCCCGACGGCCTCGGCCGCACCCCCGAGGAGCGGATCCGCAACCTCGCCGGCGTCCTCGACGGCTACATGGCGGTCGACGGCTTCCACATGAACGTCAACGTCCTGAACCGCGACACCCTCATGGACGCCATGGAACACCCGGAGAAGTACCCGCAGCTGACCATCCGCGTCAGCGGCTACGCGGTCAACTTCGTCCGCCTCACCCGCGACCAGCAGCTGGACGTCCTGAACCGCACCTTCCACGGCTCCCTCTGACCGCCCGCCCCCGGCCACCCGCCACCCTTCGCCCGGCATCGGCCCCCGCCGGCCGGCGCGGGGCGGGCGGGGCCCAGGGGGCCGCCTCCATCGGACACCGGAACACGTCTGGAGCACCCGCCATGACCGTCCTCTTCGGTACAAGCCTCCCCGTCGGCCCCGCGGACGCCGCCACCGCGCCCGCCAGCTGCGGCCGCACCCCGGCCGCCGCCGTGACACAACGCCCCAGCGAGGGCTCCGTGCACTCCTGGGACCTCTCCACCGGAGTCGACGGACCCGGCACCCGGTTCGTGACCTTCCTCGCCGGCTGCCCCCTGACCTGCCTGTACTGCCACAACCCCGACACCATGCGCATGCGCAGCGGGACGCGCACCTCCGCCGACGACGTCATCGCCGAGGCCCGCAAATACACCCGTTTCATCTCCGCCTCGGGCGGCGGCGCCACCGTCTCCGGCGGCGAACCGCTGCTCCAGCCCGTCTTCGCCGGCGAACTCCTGCACCGCATGAAGCACGAGCTCGGCCTCCACACCGCCCTCGACACCTCCGGCTTCCTCGGCGCCCGAGCCACCGACGCCCTACTGCGCGACGTGGACCTCGTCCTGCTCGACATCAAGTCCTGGGACCGCGACACCTACCGGCACGTCACCGGCCGCCCGCTCGAACCCACCCTCGACTTCGCCCGCCGCCTCGCCGACCTGGGCAAAGAGGTGCACCTGCGCTTCGTGCTGGTCCCCGGCCTCACCGACGCCCGCGAGAACGTCGACGGGGTCGCCGCGTTCGCCGCCGGCCTCGGAAACATCACCAGGGTCGACGTCCTGCCCTTCCACAAGCTGGGCGAGAGCAAGTGGGACGCCCTGGGCATGCCCTTCACCCTCCACGGCACACCGTCGCCCTCCGCCCGACAGGTGGCCGACGCCAAGGCGGTCTTCGCCTCCCGCGGACTGCGGGCCGTATGACCCGTCCGGAGCAACCGTGAACTCCACATAACGGGCTAAAACGGTACAGACCGCCTAGCGTGGTGCTGTGTCCGAGCCCACAGAAGTACGCGCCGCAGCCCCGCCACGCCCGCCCGGCGCACCCGAGCCCGCGCCGCCGGCCGGCCGGTCCGTCGCCGCACGGGCCACCCTCGCCGGCACGGCCGTGTCCCTCCTGCTCATCACCGCGATCGTGCTCGGCAGCCGCCTCCTGCGGGACTTCGACTCAGCCCTGCTGCCCTACGCCGTCGCCACCGTCTTCCTGGCCTTCGGCGTGGCCTACCGGTACACCGTCTGGGTCTCCGCACCCGGAGCGCGCCGCCTCTTCAAAAAGGGCTTCGGCAGCTTCTTCTCAGCCGCCAACTTCAAAAAGGCACCCACCGCCCTGCCCCGGATGATCACCACCTACCTCGGCTTCCAGAAGTTCCTCGGCGCCCGCTCCCGCGCCCGCTGGGCCGCCCACCAGCTCATCTTCTGGGGCTGCCTGCTGGCTGCGGCGATCACCTTCCCCCTCACCTGGGGCTGGTTCACCTTCACCTCCGGCAGCGGCTCGGGCCCCGGCTACGAAATGCGGATCTGGGGCATCAAGGTCCTCGGCTTCAACTCGCTGAACATCCTCGGCTGGCTGATGTTCCACGGCCTGGACATCGCCGCAGTCCTCGTCATCCCCGGAGCCTCGTACTTCCTGTGGCGCCGCATGAAGGACCGCGGAGCCATCACCGGCCAGCGCTTCGCCTACGACCTGCTCCCGCTGATCTGCCTCATCGTGATCTCGGTGACAGGACTCCTGCTCACCTTCTCCTCGATCTTCCTACACGGCGGAGGCTACGAGTTCCTGGCCATCCTCCACATGGTGTCGGTCGTCTTCACCCTCATCTACATCCCCTTCGGGAAGTTCTTCCACATCGTCCAGCGCCCGGCCGCCGTCGGCATGCAGCTGTTCAAGTACACCGCCCGCCAGGACGAGCAGGTCTTCGCCTGCAAACGCTGCGGCGAACCCATCGACACCACCCCGTACGTGGAGAACCTGCGCGGCACCATGCGCGACCTGCGCCTCGACTTCAACGCCTTCGTCGAGTACTGCCCCCGCTGCAAGCGGATCCTGCGCGGCAACGCCTACCTGACCCACGTCAAGAAGGGCTTCAAGTGACCGCGACGGACCCCGCCAAGCCGGCCCCCCTGCCCCTCGACCCGGCCATCGCCCCGCCCGGCACCCGCAACTTCCGCGACGCCGGCGGCCTCCCCGCAGACCGCTGGCACGCCGACCAGAACGGCGAAACCCTCGTCCCCACCCACTGCTGCTTCTGCGGCGTGCAGTGCGGCATGTACCTGCGCGTCGACCACGGCGGCAAGGTCTTCGGCGTCGAACCCCGCAACCACGACATCAACCGGATGCGGATGTGCCCCAAGGGCCTCAACGCCTACCAGCAGGTCAACCACCCCGACCGGCTGACCGCACCGCTCATGCGCCGCTCACGCGACGAGGAGTTCAGGGAAGCCTCCTGGGACGAGGCACTCGACTTCACCGTCTCCGAGATCCGCCGCATCCAGAGCACCTACGGCAATGACGCCTTCGGGCTGCTCGGCGGCGCCAGCCTGTTCTCCGAGAAGACCTACCTCGTCGGCAAGTTCGCCCGCGTCGCCCTCAAGACCAGACACGTCGACTACAACGGCCGCCTCTGCATGGTCAGCGCCGCGGGCGCCAACAAACTCGCCTTCGGCATCGACCGCGCCGGCAACCCCTTCTCCGACATCCTGCTCACCGACTGCCTGCTCATCGCCGGGTCGAACATCGGCGAGTGCTTCCCCGTGATGACCCAGTACCTGTGGGGCGCACGCGACCGGGGCGCCACCCTGATCGTCATCGACCCGCGCGAGACGGCCATCGCCCGCACCGCCGACATCCACGTCGCCCTCAGGCCCGGAACGGACTCGGCCTTCTTCAACTCCCTCCTGCACGTGATCGTCGCCGAAGGGCTCACCGACGAGTCCTACCTCGCCGCCCACGCCACCGGCTGGGACGAGGTCAAGAAGACCGTCGCCGACTACCCGCCCGCCCGCGCCGCCGAGATCTGCGGAATCCCCGCCGAACAGATCACCCAGGTCGCCCGCGTCTTCGCGACCGCCGGCAACGCCATGGCCTGGCACGCCCGCGGCATCGAACACCACTCCCAGGGCGTCGAGAACTGCCTCACCGTCATCAACCTGTGCACCGCCACCGGCAACCTCGGCAGACCCGGCGCCGGCTACGGCACCATCACCGGCCAGGGAAACGGACAGGGCGGCCGCGAACACGGCCAGAAATCCGACCTCCTCCCCGGAGGCCGCTCCATCACCAACCCGGAACACCGGGCCCAGATCTGCCGCATCTGGGGCATCGAGGAATCCGAACTCCCCGGAGCCGGAACCTCCATGATGGAGATGGTCTGGCAGATGCAGCGCAAGGAGATCCGCGGCCTCATCGGCATCTGTAACAACCCCTTCGTCTCCCTCCCCAACTACGCCGTGGTCAAGGCCGGCTACGACACCGCCGAATTCCACGCCCAGTTCGACTTCTTCCTCTCCGAGACCGCAGCCAACGCCCACGTCGTGTTCCCCGTCACCACCTGGGCCGAGGACGAAGGCGTCATGGCCAACGCCGAAGCCCGCGTCGTCAAGCACAACAAGGCCCAGGAACCCCCCGCCGGCGTCCGCACCGACACATGGGTCCTCTGCGAACTCGCCCGCCGGCTCGGCGCCGGCCACCACTTCGACTTCCCCGGCTCCCGCGAGGTGTTCGAAGAACTCCGCATCGCCTCCGCCGGCACCGTCAACGACTACTACGGCATCACCTACGACCGCCTGGACGCCACCGGCGGCATCGCCTGGCCCTGCCCCACCACCGACCACCCCGGCACCCCACGCCTCTTCGAGGACGGCCGGACCTACCACCCCGACGGCAAGATCCACATGCAGGTCGTGGAATGGCACCCGCCCATGGACGCCTACACCGAGGAATTCCCCCTCTCCCTCACCACCGGCCGCACCGTCGCGCACTTCCTCTCCGGAAACCAGACCCGCCGCCTGGGCGCCCTCGTCGAACAGACCCCGCGCCCCTGGGTCGAGGTCCACCCCTGCCACGGCTTCCACAACGGCGACCCGGTCCGGGTGATCACCCGCCGCGGCAACGAGGTTTTCCCCGCCCTCGTCACCGAGGCCATCCGCCCCGACACCGTCTTCATCCCCTACCACTGGCCGGTCCCCACGGCCGCGAACGCCCTGACCATCGACGCCCTCGACCCCCGATCGAAGATCCCCGAGTACAAGGTCTGCGCCGCCCGCATCGAGTCCGCAGAGCGCGTCGACGACGTCCCCGCACCCCCCATGCCCCCCGGCCACCAGGCCTACAAGGAGGCCCAGGCCTCCCGCACCGACCCCCTGCCGCCCACGTCCCCGCAGGGCCGGGGCACCGCGGAGAGGAGCTGACGCCGCCATGATGGGCCGCACGATCTTCATCGACCCCGGCCGTTGCATCGGCTGCCAGGCCTGCGTCTCCGCCTGCCGCGAATGCGACTCGCACCGCGGCAAGTCGATGATCCACCTCGACTACAGCGACCCCGGCCAGTCCGTCGCCTCCCTGCCGACCGTCTGCATGCACTGCGAAGACCCGGTCGCCCCGTGTGCCGAGGTCTGCCCCGCCGACGCGATCCTCGTCACCGCCGACGGCGTCGTCCAACAGGCCGACACCACCCGCTGCATCGGCTGCGCCAACTGCGTCAACGCCTGCCCCTTCGGCGTCCCGAAGATCGACCTCCAGGCGAAGCTCCAGATGAAGTGCAACCTCTGCTACGACCGCACCGCCTACGGCCTGGCCCCCATGTGCGCCACGGTTTGCCCGACCGGCGCCCTCTTCTACGGAACCCTCGAAGAGCTCCAGGCCGAACGCCCCGGCGTCCAGGTCGCCGACTCCTTCGCCTTCGGCGACGTGGTCGTCTCCACCGGCGTCGCCATGGTCGTCCCCGCCGACAAGGTCCAGTGGCCCGTCCCCGGCGGCCTGCCCGTCGTCGAAGTCAACGGGGTGGATGTGCGATGAGCGTCACCGAACAGCCCGCTCCACAGCCCGGCCAGGGCCCCGCCGGCGATGCCGACGGGGACGCCGCCGCAGCACAGCTGCGCGACCGGATCAGCGCCGACTCCCTCACCACCCGCCGCGACTACCTGCGGATCGTCGCCACCGTCTCCGGCGGCCTCGCCATCGGCGGAGTCGGCGTAGCCGCCGGCATCCTGCACCGGCACGGCGACAGCGAGCACCTGCCCGAACCCAAGAAGGTCACCGACGCACTCGCCCCCGGCCAGTCCGTGGCCTTCCGCTTCCCCGGAGACGAGGACCGAGCCCTCGCCGTCCGGCTCGCCGACGGAAGCCTCGTCGGCTACTCCGCTGTCTGCACCCACCTGGCCTGCGCCGTCCTGTGGCGCGAGGACCGGGGCTCCGAGGGCGAGCTGTACTGCCCCTGCCACGAAGGCGTCTTCGACGCCCGCACCGGTGAGGTCACCGCCGGGCCGCCGCCCCGCCCCCTCCCCAGGATCTTCCTCACCGAACGCGCCGACGGCAGCGTCTGGGCCATCGCCACCGCCCGGTCGGGAGAGACCGCCAAGGACGCCCTCTGCCGGCAGTTCGGCGACTCCCGCCCCGAGGCGGCACGGCGCCTGGGCTGCCCCGGCACGGCCGGCGCCACCGAGAGCAGGCGGACATGAGCGACCCCCAGCTGCCCCCACGGCCCGAATACCACCCGGGAAGCGCCCAGCCACGACTGAACCGGCCCGTGCACGAGCGGTATCCCCAGATCCGCCCCACCAGCGGCTACGGCGACCCGCGGATCCGGCGCACCGGCCCCGGCCCGGGCGCCGGCACCGAACAGGAACCGGAGCGCTCCTCGAAGCTCAACGCCCGTCTCGCGCTCGCCCTCACGGTCGTCATCGGACAACTCTGGGCGCTGACCGTGACCGTCAACGAATGGATGAAGGGCAACACGGCCACCGCCTGGTGGGGGGCGGGATTCCTGATCCTGTCCTTCCTCGTCGTGATCGCCCTGTGGCTCCTCGACCCGAAGGACCGATGACCATGTCCCTCCCGACGCCCACCCCGTCCGCGGTCCGCTCGCACCGCAAGGAGACCTACAAGCCGGGTGCCGTCATCGGGGACTGGCGGCCCGAGGACGAGGGCTTCTGGCAGATCACCGGCCGCCGGGTCGCCCAGCGCAACCTCTGGATCTCCATCCCGGCCCTGATGCTCGGCTTCGTGGTCTGGCAGGTCTGGTCGGTCACCGTCGTCAAGCTGAACGACGTCGGCTTCGGCTTCTCCAAGTCGCAGCTGTTCTGGCTGACCGCCATCCCCGGCATCACCGGCGGCACCTTCCGCATCCTGTACACCTTCATCGGCCCCATCTTCGGCGAGCGGAAGTTCACCGCCTTCAGCACGCTCGTCCTGGTCGCCCCCATGCTCTGGCTGGGCTTCGCACTCCAGGACACCGGCACCCCCTACTGGGAACTCGCGCTCATCGCCGCCGTCTGCGGCATCGGAGGCGCGAACTTCGCCTCCTCCATGGCCAACATCGGCTTTTTCTTCCCCAAGCGGGAGAAAGGCAGTGCCAACGGCCTCAACGGGGGCCTCGGCAACCTCGGCGTGAGCGTCGTCCAGCTGGTCGCGCCCCTCGTGGTCACCGCCGCCGTGCTGGGGCCCCCGGCGGGCGGTCCGCAGCACGACGCGAAGCAGAACACGGACATCTGGCTCCAGAACGGAGCCTTCCTCTGGGTGCCGCTCCTGGTCATCATGGCGCTGCTCGCCTGGTTCCTGATGAATGACCTGAAGGTGGCCGCGGCCCCCTTCAGCCAGCAGAAGATCATCTTCAGGCGCAAGCACAACTGGCTGATGACCTGGCTGTACGTCGGCACCTTCGGGTCCTTCATCGGGTTCGCCGCCGGCCTGCCGCTGCTCATCAAGAACAACTTCGAGGCGCAGGGATACGAGGCGACCACCTACGCCTGGATCGGCCCCTTCATCGGCGCGCTCATGCGCTGGGCCGGAGGCTGGCTCTCCGACCGGATCGGCGGCGCCAGAGTGACCATGCTGTCGTTCGTCGGCATGGCCGCCGCCCTGGTAGTGGTGATCTTCGCGCTGCCGGCCGGCGGAGACCAGGGCAGCTTCTGGGCCTTCTTCATCGGCTTCCTGGCGGCCTTCGCCTTCTCCGGGCTGGGCAACGGATCGACCTTCCGGCAGATCCCGGTGATCTTCCGGGAGCAGCACATGCGCCAGGCCCAGGGCCAGGGCCCCGAGGCGCAGGCAGCCGCGCTGAAGCAGTCGGAGATGGAGGCGGGCGCCGTCACCGGTTTCTCGTCCGCCATCGCCGCCTACGGCTTCTTCTTCATCCCCGCCATGTTCGCGGCCATCTCCGTCACGAACGCCCTGTGGATGTTCATCGGCTTCTACGCGACCTGCCTCGCGGTCTGCTGGTGGTTCTACGCCCGCAAGGGCGCGGAGGCCCCCAGCTGACCCCGGCCCAGGCCCGGTCCCCGGACCAAGCCCTGGACCAGACCCAGGCCCGGTCGCCGGCCGAAGCCCGGGCACCAGCCCGAGGCCGGATCCTTGTCCGACCCCGGTCCGGGGACGGGGCCGCGGCCGGGCCCCCGTTCCGGGCCCGGAGCCGAGGCCGGGGCGGCCGTACCCTTGAGCCATGAGCACCGCCCCCGCCTCAGACCCACAGTCCCCCGAGCCCACAGTCGGGGCGAAGCCCGAACCCACACCGACCCCGAAGCCCAGGCCGAAGCTGGTCTTCGACGATCCGCTCGACCAGCAGTCCTCGGACGACACCGACCGGGGCTGGGGCGAGCGGCCCCCCGCCGGCGGAAGCGCGGCCGACCTCGCCCGCTTCCTCGACGAGAAGCCCCCGCACCACATCTGATCCGCCGCGGCGGTCAGACCGCGTCGCGGGCCCCCGGCGTCCTGGCGCTCTCGCCGTTCCCGCTGCGCTGCGAGACCAGCGTGTCCCGGATCTCCTTGAGGACCTCCAGCTCGGTGATCTCGATGGTCTCCTTCACGCCCTCCCGGGCCTTGCGGCGCGCCTCCTGCCGGGACAGGTACTTGGCCATCGGCAGGACCATCAGGAAGTAGACGACCGCCGCGGTGATCAGGAAGGTGAGCGTCGCGTTCAGGACCGAACCCCACATGATGTTGACGCCGGTCGGCTCGCCCTTGGCGTCCACCCCACAAGGTGCCTTCAGGCACGAGGTGTAGACATCCAGGTTTTTGGTGCCGATGGCGCCCACAAGCGGGCTGATGATGCCCTTCACGATCGAGTTCACGATGTTCGTGAACGCGGCGCCGATGACCACGGCCACGGCCAGGTCCACCACGTTGCCGCGCATCAGGAAGGCCTTGAAGCCCGCCAGGACGCTCTCCTTCTTCTTCTCGCTCACGACTGAGCCTCTCTTCGTCACTGCTGTACACGGAGCCAACGGTTCCGAAAGCTACGGCAGTGACGGCACGCCATGTCCAATCGGCGCTCACCCCAGAGCGACTCAACTGTGCGCCAGTACGAATCAGCACAACGTCACCGCCAGCCGCGCCACCGCACCGGCCCCCACCAGGGCCCGCGCCGTGTCCCGGGGCACCGACAGCACCACCAGCGCCCCACCGTCCCCCAAACCCTTCTCGGGCGCCGGGACTTCGGCCACCCGGGCCCCCGACGCCACCACCCTCGGCGGACCGGCACGCTCCGCCGCCACCACGTCGACCCGGTCCCCGGGCCGCAGCAGCCGCACCGTGGCCGCGTCCGCGATGCGCACCGGAGCCGACACCAGGCGCACCGCCGCGGGCGCCGGCTTCACCTCGGGCGGTGCCGTACCCCGGGAGGCCTGTGCGTCCGTCCCGCCCACCGCCAGGGCGGCCGCCACCACGGCCAGCCCGGCCGAGGCCACCCGGCGCTTGCGGCGCACCGCACGGCCCAGCCGCCCCCGCGCACGGCCCACGCGCAACGGCGGGAACGGGGGTACCGGGCGCGCCGGGCGGCACGCGGAGGAGGTGGAGGAACACGCCGAGGACGCGGAGGAGGCGGAGGAGGACGGAGGGGAGGTCTGGGAAGCGGGGGAGCCGGAAGAGGTCGAGGACATGCTGATCACCGCCGAAAGGGTCGAGATCCGGTGCCCGGGCCGGTGCCCGGACCCTCCCACGATCCGCCTCCTCACCAGGCCTCGCCCGGGCCTGTGGACGATCCCCAGGTTGTGGACAACCCGTTCACCCGCAGGGGTAAGGAACCTCCCGCGGACGGCTCAGGACCGGCCCGGCACCCGGCAGGCCTCGGAGAACCCCTGGCTGGTCAGACCGAAGGCGCTGTTCACCCGCGACCGCCAGTTCTCGAGCGCGACCACGGCGGTGAGCTCGACGAACGCCGCCTCGCCCAGCCGTGCGACGAGCTCGGCCGCCATCTCGTCGGTGACAGCCGGCTCGGTCTCGGTCATCGCCTCCGCGTACTCCATGACCAGCAGCTCCAGCTCGGTGAACACCTCCCGGTCCTCACGCCACCGCGGCACACGTTCGATCTTCTCCGGCGACAGCCCCAGCTCGTGGCCCTCCCAATAGCCGAAGTCCATGCACCACGAGCAGTTGATCCGGGCGGCGCAGGCCATCACGGCGAGGTGCTTCAGCCCGGCGTCGAGCCGGTTCCACTTAGCCGCCCGCTGCTCCAGCCGGAGGTACGCGAACAGCACGCGCGAGTGGTGCCCGTACGCCTGGCCGGGGTCGAGCACCTTGCCGTAGGTCCGGCGCGAATACCAGGCGACGAGGCGCATCAGCAGGGTGCGGGGCGGGGTGAGCGAGATGCGGGGCATGGCCGGCCTCTTCCGGAAGGGGGGTCCCTTCGACCCCTTCGCCAGGGAGACAGGACAACCCCGCGGAACGTGACACCGGCCGAGGAAACGATTCCCCGGCCGACGTGCGCCGCTCGCCAACCCCGGACCGCGGCCCCTGAGGGCCTACGCGCCCCGGCCCCGCGTCCCAGCGCGACTCCGGGCGGGCTGCAGCCCGCCCGTACCGTCCCTACGGCAGTTCGATGCCCAGGTCCCAGCCGTCGTGGGCGTGGGTGCACAGGCAGTCGCGGTCCTCGGTCGCCGGCAGGGCCGCCACGGCGTCGAAGAGGACCTCGCGCAACCGGCTGACGTTCTCGCCGAACACCTTCAGGACCTCCGCGTGCGAGACCCCTTCACCCGTCTCGGCACCCGCGTCCAGGTCCGTCACCAGCGCCATCGAGGTGTAGCAGAGCCCCAGCTCACGTGCGAGGACCGCCTCCGGGTGCCCGGTCATGCCGACCACCGACCAGCCGGCCGCCGCGTGCCACTGCGACTCCGCACGCGTCGAGAACCGCGGCCCCTCGACGACGACCATGGTGCCGCCGTCCACCGGCTCCCACTCCCGCCCCCGCGCCGCCGAGAGCGCCACGGAGCGCCCCACCGGGCAGTACGGGTCGGCGAAGGTGGTGTGCACGACGTTCGGGACGCTCCCGTCCGGCAGCGGCTCCCCGTCGAAGAAGGTCTGCACACGGGACTTCGTACGGTCGACCAGCTGGTCCGGGACCAGCAGCGTGCCCGGCCCGTACTCCGCCCGCAGGCCACCCACCGCGCACGGGCCCAGCACCTGCCGTACGCCGACCGAGCGCAGCGCCCACAGGTTGGCCCGGTAATTGATCTTGTGCGGCGGCACGGTGTGGCTGCGCCCGTGCCGCGGCAGGAACGCCACCTGCCGGCCGGCCAGCTCGCCCAGGTACAGGGAGTCGCTCGGGGGCCCGTAGGGGGTCTCGACCTGGACCTCGGAGACGTCCTCCAGGAAGGAGTAGAAGCCCGAGCCGCCGATTACACCGATCTCTGCGTTCACCATGCGGCCACCCTAACGGGGGACGCGCAAGGCCCCGCCGCCCAGGAGGGCGAGCGGGGCCTTGCGGAGGATGTGAGAGGTCAGGCGGCCGAGCTGGAGCTGCCGCCCGTGCTCGAAGAGGTCGAGGAGGACGCGGCGGCCGGGGCCGAAGCGGTCGACGTCGTCGTGGACGACGAGGACGACGACTTCGAGGCGGGCGTGCTGCTCGACGAGGCGCCACGGCTGTCGTTCCGGTAGAAACCGGAGCCCTTGAACACGATGCCCACGGCGGAGAACACCTTCTTCAGGCGTCCGTCGCAGCTCGGGCACACGGTCAGCGCTTCGTCGGTGAACTTCTGCACGGCCTCAAGGCCCTCACCGCACTCGGTGCACTGGTACTGGTAGGTCGGCACGAATTTCCTCCTGGCACTCTGACTCAATGAGTGCTAACGACGCTCCATGGTGACGTATTCCGGCGGATCAGTCCACCGTCACGGGCGTGCGGTGACCGATCCCACGCTCGTTCGCGTGCTCCCGCCCGGCCGGCTCCGCCGTGGTGGCGGCCGGCGCGGAAGAGTTCACGACGCGGCTCGGGGCCTTCGGCGCCAGCTTCGCGCGCAGGGCCACCAGCGTGGCCAGCGCCAGCGCGGTGGCGCCCAGCGGGACCAGGAAGCCGTACGAGGAACCGTGCGCGTCCGTCAGTCGGCCGGCCACGATCACCGCGACCGCCTGCCCGAAGGCGACCGCGCCGGTCAGCCAGGTGAAGGCCTCGGTGCGCGAGGCGGCCGGGACCAGCTGCTCGATCATCGTGTAGCCGGTGATCAGCGCGGGGGCGATGCACAGGCCGACGACCAGGCCGACCGCGCCCATCAGCACGGCCGAGTTCACGGCCCACAGGACCGAGGCGGCCACGGTCAGGCCGACGTAGCCCAGGATCAGGCGGCGGCGCGGGCCGATCTTCCAGGCCACGGCGCCCATGGTGATGCCCGCGATCATGTTGCCGGCCGCGAAGACGCCGTACAGCAGGCCGTTGGCGCCCGGGTTGCCGATCTCGCTGGCGAAGGCGGTGAGGGACACCTGCATGCCGCCGAAGACGGCGCCGATGCCGAGGAACGCGACGATCAGGACCCGCAGGCCGGGGAAGGACAGGGCCGAGGCGTGCTTCTCGCCGTGGGCCGCCTGCGGGGCGGTCTTCGGCTCGGTGGAGCGCTGCGCGGCGAAGAACAGGCCGCCGAGCAGGGTCAGGGCCGCCTCGGTGGCCAGGCCGGCCGCCGGGTGGACGCCGGTGCACAGCGCGGTGGCGAGCACCGGGCCGACGACGAAGGTGAACTCGTCGGTGACCGACTCGAACGCGGCCGCCGTCGGCAGCAGCGGCGAGCCCTCCAGCTTGGCCGCCCAGCGGGTCCGGACCATGGGTCCGACCTGCGGGACGGAGGCGCCGGCCGGGACGGCGGCCAGCGCGAGCGCCCACAGCGGGGCGCCGAGGAGGGCCAGCGCGGTCAGCGTGGAGACCGCCGTGGCGTGGGCGAGGACGACCGGCACGAGGACGGCGCTCTGGCCGCGGCGGTCGGTGAGCTTGCCCATGACCGGGGCGAACAGGGCCATGGACACGCCGGTGACGGCGGAGACGATGCCGGCGTCGCCGTAGGAGCCGGTGGCGTGCTGGACGAGCAGCAGGATGCTGATGGTCAGCATGCCGAAGGGCAGTCGGGCGGCGAAGCCGGGGAGGACGAAGGAGAGGGCGCCGGGCGTGCGCAGGAGCTGCCCGTAGCCGGGTCGGACGGACTTGTCGGTCGTGACCGCGGATGTCACGGCCTGGCCTTTCCGCTGCCTGGTAGAGCGTCCCCGTCTGCGGACGGCCGGCCGCTTTGTGAGCGGCCGCACCCGTACATGTGGGAGCCCCGAGAGCTGTCCTCTTGCGCAGAACCGAGTGATACCTGGGCGCCCACTGCGGGAGGGTGCCACGGCCGCTTTGCGGTCGCGCCAGCTCTGCGTCAGGCAGAGTTGGTTCGATCTGGTGTGCCTTCATCGTACAGGGGAATCCCCTACCACGCCCTGTGATTACGGTGACAAGGCATGTCTTCACCTGCGATTAACTGGAACTTCGCATTCCTACCCCTCTGAAATGGGGGCAAGGCCGGTGGCAAGCCACCGAAACCGGTCCAATTAGAATGACGCTCTAACCGAAAATCGCCGCTCGGACGGGCTCAGACGGCCACCCTCCGGCACCTAGAGTGACGTTCCGCCACTGGTGCCCAGCCACCCCGCGAGCTTGCCCCCGCGTGCCACCGCCCGCAGCCGCGCCTCCGCCGCGTCCCGCACCGGATCAGTGGCCACCACCAGCAGCTCGTCCCCCCGGCGCAGCACCGTCGACGGCGCCGGCACGAAGCTCTTCGCGTCCCGGACGACCAAGGTCACCGAGGCCCCGGCCGGCAGCCGCAGCTCGCCGACCTCCACGCCGTGCATCCGCGAGGCCTCGGGTATCGCGAAGGAGAGCAGGTGTCCGCGCAGCTTCTCCAGCGGCGCCGACTCGATGCCCAGGTCGGCGGCGGCCTCACCGGTCTCGCGCAGGTTCAGCTTGCGCGCCAGCCAGGGCAGGGTCGGCCCCTGCACCAGCGTGTAGACGACGACGAGCACGAAGACGATGTTGAAGACCCGGTCGCTGCCCTCGATCCCGGTCACCATCGGGATCGTCGCCAGGATGATCGGCACGGCGCCGCGGAGCCCCGCCCACGACATCAGCACCTGCTCCTGCCACGCGACCCGGAACGGCAGCAGGCTGACGAACACCTCCAGCGGCCGCGCCACCATCGTCAGCACCAGTCCGATGATCACAGCGGGCCAGAAGTCCTTGGCCAGCTCGTGCGGCGTCACCAGCAGGCCCAGCAGCACGAACATGCCGATCTGCGCGATCCACCCCAGCCCGTCCGCGAACCCGCGCGTGGCCGGCCAGTGCGGCAGCTTCGCGTTGCCCAGCACCATCGCCGCCAGGTACACCGCGAGGAACCCGGAGCCGTGCGCCATCGCGCCGGCCGCGTACGCGGACACGGCGATCGCCATCACCGCGATCGGGTACAGACCGGAAGCCGGCAGGGCCACGTGCCGCAGCCCGTACGCCCCCAGGAAGCCCACCGCCAGGCCTATCGCGGCGCCGATCGCCAGCTCCAGCGCGATCTTCCCGACCAGCACGTACCAGGGGTCCACCGGCCCGACCGTCGCGAAGGCCACCACCAGGATGACGACGGGTGCGTCGTTGAAGCCGGACTCGGCCTCCAGCACACCCGTCACACGCGAGGGGAGCGGGACCTTGCGCAGTACCGAGAAGACCGCCGCGGCGTCGGTCGACGAGACGACCGCACCGATCAGCAGCGACTGCCGCCATTCGAGTCCGACCAGGTAGTGCGCGCCGGCGGCGGTGACGCCCACGCTGATCGCGACGCCGACCAGCGACAGGGCGACCGCGTGCGGCAGGGCCGGCTTGATCTCTTTCCACTTCGTGCCCAGACCGCCCTCGGCGAGGATGACGACGAGCGCGGCGTAACCGATGACCTGCGTCAGCTCGGCGTTGTCGAATACGACGTTGCCTATGCCGTCCTGGCCTATCGCGATGCCTATGCCGAGGTAGATGAGCAGGCTGGGGAGGCCGCTGCGTGAAGAGATGCGTACCGCCGCCACGGCGACGAGCAGCACGAGCGAGCAGACCAGCAGGAGCTCATTGAGCGTGTGGACAGTCAGTGGGCGGCCCTTTCCTCAAAGCGCGCCCGGCGGAACGTTCCACCGGCGGCGTATTCGGCAAGTGCTTCGTTACCTTACCTAATCTTTGACGGACTCTTTACGCGATACCCACATTGTGAAACGGCAGTTCGCCCCTGTCCTACGGACCTTGACCCCTGGCGGATCAACGGAGGCGGTCCTGCGCCTATGGTTGCTCCCAGCACTCCCAGGACCACCCTGCCCCTCGAAGGACAGCGATGCCCGCCAAAGAATCCGGACCTTCCGTCAAGAAGAAGGGACGACGCGCACGCCTGCTCGTGCTCGTCTTGGTCCTGGCGCTCTTGGCGGGCCTCGGCTACGGCGCGTACTGGAGCGTGGACACCGTGCGCGCTTCGTTCCCGCAGACCACCGGCTCCCTCAAGGTCCCCGGCCTGACCGGGACCGTCGACGTCAAGCGTGACGAGCACGGAATCCCGCAGCTCTACGCCGACAACGACGAGGACCTCTTCCGCGCGCAGGGCTTCGTGCACGCGCAGGACCGGTTCTGGGAGATGGACGTACGCCGTCACATGACCTCCGGCCGGCTCTCGGAGATGTTCGGCTCCGGCCAGGTCGAGACCGACGCCTTCCTGCGCACCCTCGGCTGGCGCCAGGTGGCGCAGGAGGAGTACGACAAGAAGCTCGCACCCGAGACGAAGAAGTACCTCCAGGCCTACGCCGACGGGGTCAACGCGTGGCTGAAGGGGAAGTCCGGCAAGGACCTCTCCGTCGAGCACGCCGCCCTCAAGATCAGCAGCGACTACAAGCCCGAGCAGTGGACGCCGGTCGACTCGGTGGCCTGGCTCAAGGCCATGGCCTGGGACCTGCGCGGCAACATGCAGGACGAGATCGACCGCTCGCTGATGTCGAACAAGCTCACCCAGGCGCAGATCGACGAGCTCTACCCGGCCTACCCCTTCGACCGGAACAAGCCGATCGTCGAGGGCGGCACCGTCGCCGGCGGCAAGTACGCGCCGCAGGGCACGGCGGGCGCCGGCTCCTCCTCGACGGGCACGGGCGCCACCGGCACCGCTGCAGGCGCGGGTACGGGCACGGGCTCCACCACGGGCACGGGCGCCGGCACCGGCTCGCAGGCCACCCCCAACGGCGGAACCAACCCCGCCACCGGCCTCGCCGACAACGCGAGCGCCCAGGGCGCGGCCGTCGGCCTGCGCACGCAGCTGACCGCCCTCTCCAAGACCCTGGACGACATCCCGGCCATCCTCGGCCCCAACGGCAGCGGCATCGGCTCCAACTCCTGGGTCGTCTCCGGCAAGTACACGACCACCGGCAAGCCGCTGCTCGCGAACGACCCGCACCTGTCCCCGCAGCTCCCCTCGGTCTGGTACCAGATGGGCCTGCACTGCCGCGCGGTCTCGGCGAAGTGCCAGTACGACGTCGCCGGCTTCACCTTCTCCGGCATGCCCGGCGTGGTCATCGGCCACAACGCCGACATCGCCTGGGGCATGACCAACCTCGGCGCCGACGTGACCGACCTCTACCTGGAGCAGGTCCGTCCCGAGGGCTACGTCTACGACAACAAGGTCGTCCCCTTCACCATCCGTGAAGAGGAGATCAAGGTCGCGGGCGGCAAGAGCAAGAAGATCACCGTCCGCACCACCAACAACGGACCGCTGATCTCCGACCGCAGCGAGCAGCTGGAGACCGTCGGATCCCGCGCCCCCGTCCCGAGCTCGGCCCCCGACCGCGGCACCGGCTACGCCGTCGCCCTGCGCTGGACCGCCCTGGACCCGGGCAAGTCGATGGACGCCGTCTTCAAGCTCGACCGCGCCAAGGACTTCGCGAGCTTCCGGGCCGCGGCCGCGGACTTCGAGGTCCCGTCCCAGAACCTGATCTACGCCGACAACAAGGGCCCCAGCGGCAACATCGGCTACCAGGCCCCGGGCCGCATCCCGGTCCGCGGCCAGGGTGACGGCCGCATGCCGGCCCCCGGCTGGGACCCCAAGTACGCGTGGAAGGGCGGCCGCGACGGCAACGCCGGCTACATCCCGCAGAACGAACTGCCCTGGGAGCTCAACCCGCAGCGCGGCTACATCGTCACCGCCAACCAGGCCGTCACCGAGTCCGCGCCCGCGACCGCGGCCGGCGCGGGCAGCGCCACCGGCACCGGCGCCGCCACCGGCGCCGGCACGGGCACCGCTGCCGGCGCGAGCGGCCCGGCCGGCGCGGGCAAGTACCCGTACGTCCTGACCACCGACTGGGGCTACGGCGCCCGCAGCCAGCGGATCAACGACCTCATCGAGGCGAAGATCAAGGACAGCGGCAAGATCTCCACCGACGACATGCGCACCATGCAGATGGACAACAGCAGCGAGATCGCCGCGCTGCTGACCCCGATGCTGGCCAAGATCCCGGTCTCCGACCCGGACGTGCGCTCGGCGCAGAAGCTGCTCGAGGGCTGGAACTACACCCAGGAGAACGACTCGGCGGCGGCCGCGTACTTCAACGCCGTCTGGCGCAACATCCTCAAGCTGGCGTTCGGCGACAAGATGCCGAAGGAGCTGCGCGTCACGGACAGCTGCATGAACGTCATCGAGGAGGGCACCGGCCCGAACGACGACCTCGCCAAGACCGTCCGCGAATGCGGCACCCGCGGCCCCGACTCCGCGCAGCCGGACGGCGGCGACCGCTGGTTCGAGGTGGTCCGCCGCCTGGTCAAGGACGAGAAGTCGCCGTGGTGGACGGCCACCCCGAAGACGGTCCACGACAAGCCCATCAAGACCCGCGACGAGCTCTTCGCCCGGGCGATGGAGGACGCCCGCTGGGAGCTGACCGCCAAGCTCGGCAAGGACCAGTCGACCTGGAGCTGGGGCCGGCTGCACCAGCTGACGCTGAAGAACCAGACCATCGGCAAGGAGGGCCCCGGCTTCATGCAGTGGATCCTCAACCGCGGCCCGTGGAACCTGGGCGGCGGCGAGGCCACCGTCAACGCCACCGGCTGGAACGCGTCCAGCGGCTACGACGTCACCTGGGTGCCGTCGATGCGGATGGTCGTCAACCTCAACGACCTGGACAAGTCCCGCTGGATCAACCTGACCGGCGCCTCGGGTCACGCGTACGACGGCACCTACACGGACCAGACGACCCTGTGGGCCAAGGGTGAGCTGCTGGACTGGCCGTTCGGAAAGGACGCCGTCGACAAGTCGACAGTGGACACGCTGACGCTCAAGCCGTGAGCGGTGCGCTGACCCGCCCGGTGTGATCAGCAGACCGCGATCACCGCGATCACCGCGACCGGCAAGCGTGGTCAGGGCGTGAAGCGAACCACCCCCGACGGGGTGGCGACCGCCTGGACGGGGTGGTCGTGCGGTTCCTCCGGGACCCGCGCGACCACCTCTTCGTCGTAGAGGAGCACCACCAGCGCCGGATGCGCGCCTGCCCGCTCCAGCCGCTCCAGCACCCGGTCGTACGAGCCGCCACCGCGCCCGAGGCGCATTCCGCGCCGGTCCACCGCCAGCCCGGGCAGCAGCACCGCGTCCGCCCCGGTGACGGCCTGCGGACCCAGCGGGGGCCCGGAAGGCTCCAGCAGCCGCATCTTCCCCGGGTGCGCCGCCTCGGCGAGGCTGCCGGGGCCCTCGTACGCCGCCCAGTCGAGGTCGTTGTCGGGCAGCAGCAGGGGCAGCAGCACCCGCTTCCCGGCCTCCCGCAGTGCGTCGAGCAGCTCCCGGGTGCCCGGTTCCGCGCCGACGGAGACGTACGCGGCCACCGTGCGCGCGCCCGCCAGCTCGGGCAGGGCCAGGGCGGAGCGCGCGAGCGCGCGGGCCGCCGTACGGCGCGACTCGGGCGACAAGGACCGGCGGGCGGCGATGAGTTCCCGGCGGAGGGCGGCCTTCTCGGGAGGGAACGGGGGAATTCCGGACAGGCTCTCTACCACAGTTGGGTCACATTTCCTTTTCTATCGGGACAGAGTTGGATCTATTTACCGGAATCTGGCTGGGTGTTCGGTACGACCCACTATGGTTCTGCCCATGACACAGTCGCACCCCGTGATCAAGAAAGCCGTCATTCCGGCCGCGGGCCTTGGTACCCGGTTCCTCCCCGCCACCAAGGCGACCCCCAAGGAAATGCTCCCGGTCGTGGACAAGCCGGCCATCCAGTACGTGGTTGAGGAGGCCGTCTCGGCCGGCCTCGATGACGTCCTCATGATCACAGGACGTAACAAGCGGCCCCTCGAGGACCACTTCGACCGCAACTACGAGCTCGAGTCCGCCCTGATCGCGAAGGGCGACGACGACCGGCTGAAGAAGGTCCAGGAGTCCAGCGACCTCGCCACCATGCACTACGTCCGCCAGGGCGACCCCCGGGGCCTCGGCCACGCCGTCCTGTGCGCCGAGCCGCACGTCGGCGACGAGCCCTTCGCCGTCCTCCTCGGCGACGACCTCATCGACCCGCGCGACCCCCTGCTGCGCCGGATGGTCGACGTCCACGAGCACACCGGCGGCACCGTCATCGCCCTGATGGAGGTCGACCCCGCCCACGTCCACCTCTACGGCTGCGCCGCCGTCGAGGCGACCGGCGAGGACGACGTCGTCCGCATCACCGGTCTCGTGGAGAAGCCCGAGCCCGCCGAGGCGCCCAGCAACTACGCGGTCATCGGACGCTACGTCCTGCACCCCGCGATCTTCGGCATACTGCGGGAGACCGAGCCGGGCCGCGGTGGGGAGATCCAGCTCACCGACGCCCTGCAGAAGCTGGCCGCCGACGAGAGCGTGGGCGGCCCGGTGCACGGGGTGGTCTTCCGCGGCCGCCGCTACGACACCGGGGACCGGGGGGACTACCTGCGGGCCATCGTCCGACTCGCGTGCGAGCGTGAGGACCTGGGCCCGGAGTTCCGCACCTGGCTTCACCGTTACGTCACGGAGGAGATGTAGCACCTTGAGCAGCAGAGCACCGCAGGACACCGGCCACCACCGCCTGTGGTCGGTGGACGAGCACCTCGCGGACGTCCTCGCAGCCGTCCGGCCCCTGGAGCCGATCGAGCTCCAGCTGCTCGACGCCCAGGGCTGCGTCCTGGTCGAGGACGTCACCGTGCCCGTCGCCCTCCCGCCCTTCGACAACAGCTCCATGGACGGGTACGCCGTCCGCACGGCCGACGTCCAGGGTGCGA
>NZ_JZWV01000146.1 GCF_000966975.1 Streptomyces katrae
CAGCTCCATGGACGGGTACGCCGTCCGCACGGCCGACGTCCAGGGTGCGAGCGAGGAGTTCCCCGCGGTGCTCACGGTCGTCGGGGACGTCGCGGCGGGCAGCGGCGAGCTGCCCGCCGTCGGCCCCGGCCAGGCCGCCCGCATCATGACCGGCGCCCCCCTGCCGCCCGGCGCGGAAGCCGTCGTACCGGTCGAGTGGACCGACGGCGGCACGGGCGGCGGCGCCGCCTCCGGCATGACCCCGGCCAGCGCCGCGCCCGAGGGCGCGGGCGGCGAGGTACGGGTCCACCGCGCGGCTGAGGCCCGGGCGCACGTCCGCGCGCGCGGCAGCGACGTACAGGCCGGCGACCTGGCGCTGGCCGCCGGCACCGTCCTCGGGCCGCCGCAGATCGCGCTGCTGGCGGCCATCGGCCGCGGCACCGTCCGGGTCCGGCCGCGCCCGCGCGTGGTCGTCCTGTCGACCGGCAGCGAGCTGGTCCAGCCGGGTGAGCCGCTGGCCGCGGGGACGATCTACGACTCCAACAGCTTCGCGCTGGCCGCCGCTGCCCGGGACGCCGGCGCCATCGCCTACCGCGTCGGCGCGGTCGCCGACGACGCCGACACCCTGCGCGCCACCATCGAGGACCAGCTGATCCGCGCCGACCTGCTGGTCACCACGGGCGGGGTCAGCGTCGGCGCGTACGACGTGGTCAAGGAGGCGCTGACCGCGGCCGGCGGCGGCAGCGGCACCGGCGACGGCGAGGAGCCGCAGGCCGGGGGCGTGGACTTCCGCAAGCTCGCGATGCAGCCGGGCAAGCCCCAGGGCTTCGGCACGGTCGGCCCCGACCACACCCCGCTGCTGGCCCTGCCCGGCAACCCGGTGTCCTCGTACGTGTCCTTCGAGCTGTTCGTGCGCCCCGCCATCCGGGCCCTCATGGGGCTGCCGGCGTCGCAGGTCAGCCGGCCGAGCGTGCGGGCGGTGCTGAAGGCCGACGAGCCGCTGGGCTCCCCGGCCGCCCGTCGGCAGTTCCTGCGCGGGAAGTACGACCCCGAGGCGGGCACCGTCAGCCCGGTCGGCGGATCGGGCTCGCACCTGATCGCCGCGCTGGCGCACGCCGACTGTCTGATCGTCGTACC
This sequence comes from Streptomyces katrae, assembly GCF_000966975.1. GTDB lineage: Bacteria > Actinomycetota > Actinomycetes > Streptomycetales > Streptomycetaceae > Streptomyces > Streptomyces katrae. The sequence continues at coordinate 1,117 of NZ_JZWV01000146.1, forward strand.
GGAGGATGTCACCTCGGTGGAGCCGGGCGCCGAGCTGGAAGTCGTCCCGCTCGGCTAGCCGTCCCGCCCGCGCAGCCGTCCCGCCCGGGCGGGTGCCCGCACGGCGGGCGGCCCGGCCGGCCGGCCGGCCCGCGCCGCCGGCCGTGCTGTTCGCCCAGTGGTCCTGCCCGGCTGGAGACCGCCCGGTGCGGGTAGCGTGTTGCATCACACAGGCCCCGGCGTGTCGGGGCCCGGAGCGGGAGCGGCACGTAGACATGAGTACGCAGAGCAGGCTGACGCACATCGACGAGGCCGGCGCGGCCCGGATGGTCGACGTATCGACAAAGGACGTCACCACCCGCACGGCGCGCGCCAGCGGCCGCGTCCTGGTCTCGTCCCGGGTGATCGAGCTGCTGCGCGGCGAGGGCGTGCCGAAGGGCGATGCCCTCGCCACCGCGCGGATCGCCGGGATCATGGGGGCCAAGAAGACCCCCGACCTGATCCCGCTCTGCCACCCGCTGGCGGTCTCCGGGGTGAGGGTGGACCTGAAGGTCGCCGACGACGCCGTCGAGATCCTCGCCACCGTCAAGACCACCGACCGCACGGGCGTGGAGATGGAGGCGCTGACCGCGGTCGCCGTCGCCGGACTCACCGTGATCGACATGGTGAAGGCCGTGGACAAGGGCGCGGTCATCACCGACGTCCGGGTGGAGGAGAAGACCGGCGGCAAGTCCGGCGACTGGACCCGCGCGTGACGCCCCCGCGCGGCGGCGAGGTCCACAGCCACGTGCCGCCCGTGGCCCATGACACCGGGGAGGCGCCGGCCGCCTCCGGGGCGCCCGCCGCCCGCGGCCTGGTGGTCACCGCCTCCAACCGCGCCTCGCAGGGCGTGTACGCGGACAAGGGCGGCCCGCTGCTGGCCGAGGCGCTGGAGAAGCTGGGCTTCACGGTCGACGGCCCGCGCGTCGTCCCGGACGGGGACCCCGTCGAGCAGGCGCTGCGCGAGGGCGTGGCCGCCGGGTACGACGTCATCCTCACCACCGGCGGCACCGGCATCTCGCCGACCGACCGGACCCCCGAGGCGACCGCCCGCGTGCTCGACTACGAGATCCCCGGCATCCCGCAGGCCATCCGTGCCGAGGGCCTCGCCAAGGTGCCGACCGCCGCGCTGTCGCGGGGTCTGGCGGGCGTGGCGGGCCGCACGCTGATCGTGAACCTGCCCGGCTCGACGGGCGGCGTCAAGGACGGTCTCGCGGTGCTGTCGCGGATCCTGCCGCACGCCGTCGACCAGATCCGGGGCGGAGACCACCCCAGACCGGACGCGGCAACCGGGAGCCCGAGCTGAACGGCCCGTCCTGGCCGGTGGTGCTGGCGGACGGCGACGTCACGCTGCGGCCCATAAAACTGCGCGACCAGCGCGACTGGCGCGAGGTCAACCGCCGCAACCGCGACTGGCTGCGGCCGTGGGAGGCCACGATCCCGCCGCCGGCACCATGGGGGCCGGTGATCCACCGGCCGACGTACCGGCAGATGGTCCGCCACCTGCGCGCGGAGGCGAACGCGGGCCGGATGCTGCCCTTCGTCATCGAGTACCAGGGGCGGCTGGTCGGCCAGCTGACCGTTGCCGGCATCACCTGGGGTTCGATGTGCGCCGCCCATGTGGGCTACTGGGTGGACCGGGACGTGGCGGGCCGCGGGGTGATGCCGACGGCCGTCGCGCTCGCCGTGGACCACTGCTTCCTGAGGGTCGGGCTGCACCGCATCGAGGTGTGCATCCGCCCGGAGAACGGTCCCAGCCGGCGGGTGGTGGAGAAGCTGGGCTTCCGCGAGGAGGGGCTGCGGCCGCGTTATCTGCACATCGACGGAGCGTGGCGCGACCACCTGGTCTTCGCGCTCACCGCGGAGGAGGTTCCGGAGGGGCTGCTGCGGCGCTGGAACCGGGTGCGCAAGAAGGAAAGCCCGCCGCCGGCGGCCGCCCCGTAAAGCGGCTAATCGCAAAAGCGTTCGAATTGTTGCTCGATTCGCCCATAACCTGATCCGAAGAATCACAAAAAAAGTCGGTGATATCAGCCGGATCGTGCGACACACCGGCCCAATTGGCTGATCCCGTCGGCCGCGCCCCTCTACGGTGTGGGGTGTGAGCAGCAGCGGCCTCATCTACGCAGTCATCGTGGGGGCCTGGGCCGCCTACTTGGTGCCCATGTGGCTCCGGAGGCAGGACGAGCTGAACGAAGCGCGTCCGACGGAACGCTTCTCCACCGCCATCCGGCTGCTTTCCGGCCGGGCGGGAATGGAGCGGCGTTACGCCAAGGGGCTGCGTGAGCGCGGTGAAGTCCAGGCGGAGGCCCAGCCCCACGCGGACCCGGAAGCGGCGACGGAAACGGTGAATTCCGTGGACGCCGACGCCCGGGCCCTCGGCGTGTCCCCGACCAGGGCCGAGCCGAGATCGGTCGAGGTCGAACGGGTCGAACGGGTCAGGCGCCAGCAGCGCCTCCAGGTACTCGCACGCCGTCGGCGCACCACCGCGCTGCTCTTCCTCGCCTTCAGCGGCGGCGCGATCGCCGCGGCGGTCGGCGGGCTGCGCTACCTGTGGGCGCCGGCCGTGCCGGCGCTGCTGCTCAGCGCCTACATCGTGCACCTGCGGGTCCAGGAGCGGCGGCGCTACGAGTTCACCATGGACCGGCGGCGCGCCGAGGCGGCCGCCCGCGCCCTGCGCGAGAGCCGCGCCCGACACCGCGACCAGGGCCCCGAGTCCGCCGGCACCGCCGAACCGGACCCCGCGCCGCCGGTTTCCCCGCAGGAGGCCGGGCGCCGTGCGCTCGTCGAGCAGACCGACCACGCCGAGTGGGTCGACCAGCAGCGTGAGCGTGAGCGCGGCCCGGCGCGCGGCGACAGCTGGGAACCCGTACCGGTCCCCCTGCCGACGTATGTGACGGCCCCCGTCGCCCCGCGCGCCACCGGGCCCGTCAACCCGGACGGCTGGAGTGCCACCCGTTCGAGCGCCGCCGAGCCCACGAACCCGCGCCTGCGCGCCCAGCCCGGCCCCGCCCCCGCGAAGCCGGACCCGCAGCCGCACCCGGCCGCCCCCCGCCCGCGCGGCCGCGACGCAGGGCGCACCCCGCTCTTCGACCAGTACGAGAGCGACGAGCGGCCGCGCGCCGCGAACGAGTGACGGGCCCGGCGCCCCGGCGGGTGACCAGCGCAGACCCCGCCCGCTGCATCGAGCACGGACAGCATCGAGGGGGTCTGGGGTTCAAATCCCCACAGGTCCACAGACGACAGTTCTTGAGTAGCTCTCAGGAATCGTCACGAGATCCCGTTCCGCCGAAAGGCGGGGCGGGATCTCGGCGTTTCGGGGGTGGGTCCGGGAGGCGGGGCCTCTCTGTGAAATCCCGTGCACTCCTGTGGGCTGCCCGGCATGCCCTGCCGGTGGCGTCGTCCGGGTCTCACGACCTGCCTTGCCGCCGCGCGGAGACCGATCCGTCCAGGACCAGCCGGTGCAGCTCGGCCGCGGAGGCGGACGTGAGCCGGTAGATGCCCTGGAGGCTGACCGAGCGGATCAGTCTGCCTTCGTCGACGTACTTCAGCGTCCGTTCGCCGCGGCGCGAGGTGTAGGTCAGCCGCTCCAGAAGGTCCGGCGGCACGGTCGTGCCGAAGGTGAGCGCGGAGCCCGGCGGGCCGGTGACCACCTCCGTGACGCAGCCGGTCTTGAGCGGCCGCCACTCCAGGAGCTTCGCGTAGTCGTCGTCGTGGAGCACCGAGCCCGCGTCCTCGTAGGGGATGATCCGGGACACCTCCATGGCTCCCAGCACGTGCAGCCGGGTGGCCAGGGCCCGCACGGGGTAGATCCGGTCGCCGGGGCGCACGCCCGCGCGACGGAAGCTCGGCAGCGACTGGTGCGGTCCGCCGAACAGCATCGTCAGCCGCCGGCCCGCGTAGCCGGACCGTCCCAGCTCGCGGCACAGATCGTTGGTCCACAGCGTCGTGTACGAGTTCGACATGACCCGACCGTATCCGCGCCCACTGACAGGAACCCCCGGCGGCTCCGCCGGGGTTGAGCGGCCGTCACGTCACACTGGACACATGACGAGCCAGGACGGCGCCACGGCGCAAGCGTGGGAAGCACTCGGTGGGGCGGACGGGCTTGCCGGGAGGGTGAGCTATCGGGGTCCGAGCGGGCTGGAGGGGCCGCTGCCGGTGCGGGAGTTGGCGCGGGCCACTGTCGGGGTGTGCGGGCTCGCGGCGGCCGAGCTGGCTGCCGTACGGGCCGGGGGGACGGCGCTGGACGCGGCTCCCGTGGTGGTGGACGAGGGGGCCGTGGCGACGGCGTTCGTCAGCGAGCGGCACCTGCGGGTGGCGGGCCGGGCGCCGGTGAGCTTCGCGCCGCTGTCGGGGTTCTGGCGGGCGGCCGACGGGTGGGTGCGCACCCACGCCAACTATCCGCACCACGAGGCGGCCCTCGTACGGGCCCTCGGTGTGCCCGCGACCCCGGAGGCGGTGCGCGGGGCGCTGGCGGAGCGGCGCGCGGTGGAGGTGCAGGAGCTCGTCTACGGGCAGGGCGGGCTGGCGGTAGCCGTGGCGCCCGAGTACGGGGAGCCGCAGCCGCTGGTGGAGTGGACCCCGGGGGAGGGGCGGGGCGGGCGGGTGCTCGCGGCGGAGCCCGGGCGTCTTCCGGCCGCGGGGGTGCGGGTACTGGACCTGACCCGGGTCATCGCCGGCCCCGTCGCCACCCGCACGCTCGGTGTGCTCGGGGCCGACGTGCTGCGGATCGACGCGCCGGGGCTGCCGGAGGCGGACGACGCTCACGCGGACACCGGCTTCGGAAAGCGGTCGGCGCTGCTGGACCTCGGCCGCTCCGAGGACCGGGCGGTGCTGGAGGGGTTGCTCGACGAGGCCGACGTGGTGGTGACGGGGTACCGGCCGGGGGCGCTGGAGCAGTTCGGGCTGGGCGGGGAGGAGTTGCTGGAGCGGCGGCCGGGGCTGGTGGTGGCCGAGTTGTGCGCGTGGGGGTGGCGCGGTCCGTGGGCCGGGCGGCGGGGGTTCGACTCGCTGGTGCAGGCGGGGTACGGGATCGCCGCGCGGTGCGCCGGGGAGGACGGTACGCCCGGGGTGCTGCCGGCGCAGGCGCTGGACCACGGGACGGGGTACCTGGTGG
>NZ_JZWV01000147.1 GCF_000966975.1 Streptomyces katrae
GGGTACCTGGTGGCGGCCGGCGTCCTGCGGGCCCTGGCGGGCGGAGTCGGCGGGCTGCTGCGGTACTCCCTGGCCGGGACGGCGTCGTGGCTGGTGCGGGGGGTGCCGGGGGTGGGCGCCGGGGTGCCGGGGTAGGCGGCGGAGCCGTGGCTGAGGGAGGGGGAGTCGGGGTACGGGGCGCTGCGGTACGCCGCGAGCCCCTTCGGGGAGTGGGAGCGGGGGCCGTCGCGGTGGGGGAGCGACCCGGCCGTGTGGCTGCCCAGGTAGGCGGTAGGCGGTGGCCGCGCGAGGGGGCGGGGCGCGGAGCGGTGGCGTACGGGTGCTCCGCGCCCCCGGGTGTCAGGCCGGCGTGTGCGGTGACGGGAGGGGCTTCGCCATGCAGCGGCTCGACTCGTAGTCGCGGTAGTAGCCGAACTTCTCCGACAGCTCGTACCCCGACGACAGGTAGAGCGCGATCGCCTCCGGCTGCCGGTCGCCCGTCTCCAGGACCATCCGCCGGCGTCCGGCCGCCGCGGCGTCGGCCTCCAGTTCCGCCAGGATGCGGCGGGCCAGTCCCTTGCCGCGGGCCTCGGGGATGACGTACATGCGCTTGACCTCGGCGTCGCCGTCCGAGTAGCCCTCGTCGTTGTGATCCTGCGCACGCCAGGCGCCGCTCGCCACCGGGGTGTCCGAGGCGTCGTACGCGAGGAGGTAGAGCCCGGCCGGGGGGAGGAACATCGCCGGGTCGAGGAAGGTGGCGTCGCCTTCGCCGTCGTAGCGCTCCTGGTATTCGAGCTGGACCTGGGCGTCGAGTTTCAGCGCGTCCGGGTGGTCGTACGGTACGGCGCGCAGGTGTATCCCGTGAGACATCAGAACATCGTACGGAAGGCTGCGGTTATGGTGCTGGGATGCTCACCGTGACCTCCGTGAATGTGAATGGGATCCGCGCTGCCGCGAAGAAGGGCTTCGTGGAGTGGCTCGCCGGATCCGATGCCGACGTCGTGTGCCTGCAGGAGGTACGGGCCGAGGAAGCGCAGATTCCGGTGGAGGCGCGGGAGCCCGAGGGCTGGCACACGGTGTTCGCCCCGGCGGCCGCGAAGGGCCGGGCCGGCGTCGCCCTGTATACGCGCAACTCACCTGAACGGGTGCAGGTGGGCTTCGGCAGTGACGAGTTCGACGCGAGCGGCCGGTACATCGAGATCGACCTGCCCGGGGTCACCGTGGCCAGCCTGTACCTGCCGTCCGGCGAGGCCGGGACGGCGAAGCAGGAGGAGAAGTACCGCTTCATGGCGGAGTTCCACACCTACCTCCAGGCGCTGAAGGTGCGGGCGGCCGCCGACGGGCGGGAGGTGGTGGTGTGCGGTGACTGGAACATCTGCCACCAGGAGGTCGACCTCAAGAACTGGAAGACCAACCGCAAGAACGCCGGCTTCCTGCCCGAGGAGCGCGAGTGGCTCGGGAAGGTGTACTCGGAGGCCGGGTACGTGGACGTCGTGCGCGTGCTGCACCCGGACGCGGAGGGCCCGTACTCCTGGTGGTCCTACCGCGGGCGGGCCTTCGACAACGACGCCGGCTGGCGCATCGACCTGCAGGTCGCGACGCCGGGGCTGGCCGCGAGGGCCGTCAAGGCGTTCGTCGAGCGGGCCGAGACGCACCCGGAGCGGTGGTCGGACCACGCGCCGGTGACGGTCGTCTACGAGCTCGGGGTCTGAGGGGTCTGTAGGGGCTCCGGGGGCTCCGGGGGCTGAGACGTCTGGGGCGTCCGGGGTGTCTGCGGTGGTCCGGCGTCGCGGCGCTGGTGGAGGCGGTCCATCGCCATCGTGAGTTCCGCCTCGACCACGTTCTTGGCCAGTGGGCGCAGCCTGCCGACGGCCTCCTCCCCGACGTGGGTGGAGATCAGCTCGGTGAACAGCGACGCCAGCGCCTCCGCGTGCTCGCGCACCCGGCGGCCCGTCTCCAGGACCGCGGCGAGCGGTACGCCCTCGCGGACCAGGGCGGAGGAGACGTCCAGCAGGCGCCGGCTGACGTGCACGATCTCCTCGCCGTCGGTGGCGAGGTAGCCGAGGTCGAGGGCGGCCGCCAGGTTCTCCGGGGTGACCTCGCCCTCGAAGTAGTCGGCCAGCGCCTCCGGCGACAGCCGGACGGGGGTCTCGTCCGACCAGCCCATGCCGAGCAGCTCGCCGAGCTGGCCGACGTCCCGGCCCTTCTCGAAGGCGGCGGTCAGTTCCGCGATGCCGCCGAGGGTGTGGCCGCGTTCCAGCAGGGCGGCGATGGTGCGCAGGCGGGCCAGGTGCTGGTCGTCGTACCAGGCGATCCGGCCCTCGCGGCGGGGTGGCGGGAGCAGCTTGCGCTCGCGGTAGAAGCGCAGGGTGCGCACCGGGATGCCGGCCGCATCCGCCAGCTCTTGCGTCCGGTACTCGCGCGTCACAGCCGCCTCCGCCTCCCACGTCCCCCGCGTCTCCACATGCGCAGCCTAGGGCGTACCCGGAGTAACTTTCCGGGCGCGACCCCTACCCATGGGTACGGAGCTGCTCTACCCTCCCGATTGTGCCAGTGATTGCTGGCAGTGTTTCGATGGGCGTGTTGGCGTGGCTTGACGTGGCTGGGACGGACTGCGGAAGCGGGAGGCGGCGGGCATGAGCGGCATGGACGGCAGGGGCGGACGCGAGCACGGGCGTGAGCACGTACGGGTGGCGGTGATCGGGTCCGGATTCGGCGGACTCGGCGCGGCCGTGCGGCTGAGGCGCGAAGGGATCACGGACTTCGTCGTCCTGGAACGGGCCGACTCCGTCGGCGGCACCTGGCGCGACAACAGCTACCCCGGGTGCGCCTGCGACGTCCCCTCGCACCTGTACTCCTTCTCCTTCGCCCCCAACCCCGACTGGCCCCGCACCTTCTCCGGGCAGCCGGCCATCCGCGCCTACCTGGAGCATCCGCGCCTACCTGGAGCACGTCACCGACACCTTCGGGCTGCGCCCGCACCTCCGCTTCGGCCACGAGGTGATGTTGATGCGCTGGGACGCCGAGGAACTGCGCTGGGAGATCGACACCTCGGCGGGTGCCTTCACCGCCGACGTCGTGGTGTCGGCGACCGGCCCGCTGTCCGACCCGAAGATGCCCGAGATCCCGGGGCTGGCCGAATTCCCCGGCAGGGTGTTCCACTCCGCGCGCTGGGACCACGACTACGACCTCAGCGGCAAGCGCGTCGCGGTGATCGGTACGGGAGCCTCCGCGATCCAGATCGTGCCGGCCATCGCCCCGAAGACGGCGCGCCTGACCCTCTTCCAGCGCACCCCGCCGTGGGTCATGCCGCGCACCGACCGGGCCATCAGCTCCCTCGAACGCCGGTTGCACCGCCGGCTGCCCTTCACCCAGGCCGCCCGGCGCGGGCTGCTGTGGGGGATCCGGGAACTGCAGGTCAGCGCCTTCACCAAGCGGCCGAACCAGCTCGGGCTCATCGAATCGCTGGCCAAGGCCAATATGGCGCGCTCCATCAAGGACCCGGCTCTGCGGGCCAAGCTGACGCCCTCGTACCGGATCGGCTGCAAGCGGATCCTGCTGTCGAGCGAGTACTACCCGGCGCTCGCCCGGCCCGACGTGGACCTTGTCGCCTCCGGGCTGAAGGAGGTCAGGGGCTCGGTCCTGGTCGCCGCCGACGGGACCGAGACCGAGGCCGACGCGATCATCTTCGGCACCGGGTTCCGCGTCACCGACATGCCGATCGCCGACCGGGTGATCGGCGCGGACGGGCAGACGCTCGCGGACTCGTGGAAGGGCGGGATGCAGTCGCTGCGCGGGGCCACGGCCGCGGGCTTCCCCAACTGGATGACGATCATCGGGCCGAACACCGGCCTCGGCAACAGCTCGATGATCCTGATGATCGAGTCCCAGCTGAACTACATGGCGGACTACCTGCGTCAGCTGTCCCTCCTCGGCGGTGGCAGCCGAGGCGGGCGCACCGCGCTCGCCGCGCGCCCCTCCGCCGTCAATCAGTGGAACCGGCACGTGCAGGCGCGGATGGAACGGACGGTGTGGAACACCGGCGGCTGCACCAGCTGGTACCTGGACGCACAGGGCCGCAACACCACCGTCTGGCCGGGGACGACGGGTGAGTTCCGGCGCGCGACGTTGACGGTCGACCTGGCCGAGTACGAGGTCCTGCGGGTCCGGGGCGGCGAGAGCGGGGCCCGGCGGGTTCCGGCCGCCGTCGCCGCCGCCCCAGCCGGGGCCGCGTCCACGGCCGCCTCTGGTGCCGCCGAGCCGGCCGCTGCCGCGGAGGGTGCGGCGTGAACCGGCCGCAGCACGTCACCGCCGGGCGGTACGCACCGCCGGCCGCCGGCCGCGAACTGGTCGCCGTCTCCGCCGACGGGTCCCGGCTGCACGTCGAGGTGCACGGAGCCGACGGCGCCCCGGCCGTCGTCCTCTCCCACGGCTGGACCTGCTCCACCGCCTTCTGGGCCGCGCAGATACGGGAGCTGGCCCGCGACCACCGGGTCATCGCCTACGACCAGCGCGGCCACGGCCGCAGCCCGGCCGCCGGCTCCTACAGCACCACCGCCCTCGCCGCCGACCTGGTCGCCGTACTCGAGGCCACCCTCGCCCCCGGCGAGCGGGCCGTCGTCGCCGGGCACTCCATGGGGGGCATGACCGTCATGGCGGCTGCCGGCCAGCCCCGGTTCACCGAGCACGCCGCGGCCGTCCTGCTGTGCAGCACCGGCAGCTCGCGGCTGGTGGCGGAGGCGACCGTCCTCCCGCTGCGCCCCGGGCGCGCCCGGACCCGTATCACCCGGGGGCTGCTGGGCTCGCCGGCCCCGCTCGGGCCCGTCACCCCCGCCACCCGGGCGGTGCTCAAGTACGCGACCATGGGCCCGGGATCCGCACCCGAACGGGTGGAGGCCTGCGCCCGGATCGTGCACGCCTGTCCCGCCGGGGTACGCCGCGCCTGGTCGCAGGTACTGGCCGGCCTCGACCTGGACGAGGGGGTGGCGCGGCTGACGGTACCCACCGCGGTCATCGTGGGCCGCGACGACCGGCTGACCCCCGTCGTGCACGCCCGGGGGCTCGCCGCGGCCCTCCCGCACTGCGTGGGGCTGACCGAGCTCACCGGAATGGGGCATATGACCCCCATTGAGGCTCCCGAAGCGGTGAGTTCCGCACTGCGTGAGTTGACGTCCCGGTATCTGACGACGCGGGCGGCGGCGACCACGGGCACCGCCACGAGCACAGCCACGACCGCGGCCGCGCCCCCGGTCGCGACCGCACCTACGGCCCCGACTGAGAAGGAGAAGACCCAGTGAGCGCTCGCAGGAGTCTGGAAGGCCAGGTCGCCGTCGTCACCGGCGCCGCCCGCGGCGTCGGCGAGCTGCTCGCCCGCAAGCTGTCCGCACGCGGCGCGAAGGTCGCACTGGTCGGCCTGGAGCCGGAGGCGCTCAAGGAGGTCTCCGAGCGGCTGCACACCGACAGCGACCACTGGTTCGCCGACGTCACCGACCACGAGGCGATGGCCCGGGTGGCACAGGAGGTCAAGCAGCGCTTCGGCAAGGTGGACATCGTCGTCGCCAACGCGGGAGTCGCCTCCGGCGGCCCGTTCGTGGACTCCGACCCGGAGGCCTGGCGGCGGGTGATCGAGGTCAACCTGATCGGCGGTGCCGTCACCGCCCGCGCCTTCCTGCCGGTCCTCATGGAGAGCCGCGGCTACTTCCTCCAGATCGCCTCGCTCGCCGCGATCACCCCGGCGCCGATGATGACGGCGTACTGCGCCTCCAAGGCGGGGGTCGAGGCCTTCGCGCACTGCCTGCGCGCCGAGGTCGGCTACAAGGGCGTCAAGGTCGGTGTCGGCTACCTCTCCTGGACGGACACCGACATGGTCCGCGGCGCCGACCAGCACGACGTGATGCGTGAACTGCGCGGGCGCCTGCCCTGGCCGGCGAACCGGACCTACCCGCTCGGCCCCGCCGTGGACCGGATCGTCGCCGGGATCGAGCGGCGTTCGGCGCACGTGTACGCACAGTGGTGGCTGCGCGGGACGCAGGGCGTACGCGGCTACCTGCCGGCGGTCATCGCGGCGGGCGGACAGCGCCCCAAGGGGCTGGTGGGCGCGGGCGGGGCCGCCGACGAGCAGGAACGGGCCCAGAACCGGCACTGAGCAGTGCGAGCACAGTGACCCGCTGATCAAAATGCGGCTTCTGTCCCTGCGTGTAAGTCTGGTCGAGGCCTGACCACCAACACCCCTCAGGGAGTGCAAGCATGGGCATCAAGGAGCAGTTCGAGGACAAGGCGCAGGAACTCAAGGGCAAGGCCCAGAAGGCCCAGCAGGGCGCGAAGGAGCAGGCATCCTCGCGTTCCCAGCAGGCCAAGGCGAAGAAGCCGCAGGCACAGCAGCCGCTCGACGACATCCGTGACGAGGCCGACGACAGCTGGGACTGACCCCGCCCCGGCGGGAACTCCCCGGGCCTGACTGCTACCAGGCCCGACGCACACAGCGCCGAGGGGCGCGCCCCGTACTGCCGACGGGTCGCGCCCCTTCTGTCGTGCGTATGCCCGTACGCCTCCGCCTGTCGTACGAATGACAGGCGGAGGCGTACGGGCGTGGCACTACGGGCGCGGCGGCAGCTTCGGCCGGCGGCCGTCCGGGACGTCCGTGTAGCCGGGCGGGATCGCGGCCGGGTCCTGCTCCAGCAACTCCAGCGCCAGGTACACCGCGTCGTCCAGCTGCGCGTGCCGGCCCTCCGCCCAGTCGAGGGGGGTGCGCATGATCTCCAGGTCCGGTTCCACGCCGTGGTTCTCCACCGACCACCCGTACTCCGGGAACCAGGCGGCGTTCATCGGCACGGTGATGACCGTGCCGTCTCCGAGGGTGTGCCGGCCGGTCATGCCGACCACCCCGCCCCAGGTGCGCTGGCCGACCACCGGACCCAGGCCGAGCAGCTTGAACGCGGCGGTGATCATGTCCCCGTCGGAGGAGGTCGCCTCGTCGGCGAGGGCCACGATCGGCCCGCGCGGTGCGTTGGAGGCGTAACTGACCGGCTGGGCGTCGCGCGTGAGGTCCCAGCCCAGAATCGATCGGGTGAGTTTTTCGACGACGAGTTCACTGATGTGCCCACCCGCGTTGCCGCGTACGTCGACGATCAGGGCGGGCCGGGACATCTCCATGCGCAGGTCGCGGTTGAACTGCGCCCAGCCCGAGCCGCCCATGTCGGGGATGTGCAGGTAGCCGCAGCGGCCGCCGCTGACCTCGCGGACCACGGCGCGGCGCTTGGACACCCAGTCCTGGTAGCGCAGCGGCCGTTCGTCGACGAGCGGCACGACCGCGACGCGCCGGGAGCGGCCCTCGCCCTCGGCCGGGGTGAACGTCAGCTCCACGGTGGTGCCCCCGGCGGCCGCCAGCAGGGGGTACGGCCCGGCGACCGGGTCCACGGGCCGGCCGTCGACGTGGGTGAGCACCGCGCCGTCGCGGATGCCGGTGCCCGCGAGCGGCGAACGGGCCTTGGAGTCGGAGGACTCGCCGGGCAGGATCCGTGCCACCACCCAACCCTCCTCCCGGCGGACCAGGTTGGCGCCGAGCAGACCGATCGCCCGCTGGTAGTGGGGCGGGCCCTCGTTGCGGCGGGCGGGGGAGACGTAGGCGTGCGAGGTGCCGAGTTCGCCGAGCACCTCGCGCAGCAGGTCGGCGAACTCGTCGGGGGAGGCGACCCGTTCGACCAGCGGCCGGTACTGGGCGAGCACCGCGTCCCAGTCGATGCCGCACATGTTCGGCTCCCAGAAGTACGCGCGGATGATCCGGCCGGCCTCCTCGTACGCCTGCCGCCACTCGGCGGCCGGGTCCACCTCGTGCAGGATCCGCCGCAGGTCGAGGTAGACGGTGGAGTCGCCGTCACCCGATTCGGTGGCCGGCACGGCGCGAAGGTCACCGTCGTCGTTGACGACGAGCCGGGTGCCGTCGCCGCTGACCTCGAACCAGTCCAGTCCGGAGGCCAGTTCGGTCTTGCGGGCCTTGGTCATGTCGAAGTGCTCCAGCGTCGGCTTGCCGCTGGTGTCGGCCGGGTTGGCGAAGGTCTCGCCGAGCGCGCCCGAGATGGGCCAGCGCAGCCACACCAGCCCGCCGCCGTGCACGGGGTGCAGGGCCGAGTACTTCGAGGCGGTCACGGGGAAGGGGGTGACCCGGCTCTCCAGGCCCTCCACCTCCACGGTCACCGTCCCGTCCCCCTCGCCGGGTTCCCCCTCGACGGGGTCGAGCCCGCCCGCCGCGGGCCGGCCGTCGGGGGAGAAGGCGAACGGGGAAGGGGTGGCGGAGGACAGCGGCACCAGGTACGGGCGGCAGCCCAGCGGGAACGACAGGTCGCCGGTGTGGACGTCGTACACCGGGTCGAAACCGCGCCAGGACAGGAACGCGAGGTAGCGGCCGTCCCGTGTGAAGACCGGGTTCTCGTCCTCGAAGCGGCCGTTCGTGACGTCGACGACGACGGGCGCGCCCGGCCCGGAGATCTTCGCCATCTTGATCTGCCGCAGTGAGCGGCCGATGCCGGGGTGCGACCAGGTCAGCCAGCAGCCGTCGGGGGAGAAGGCGAGGTCGGTGACGGGTCCGTTGATCGACCGGATCAGCTCGGTGACCTCTCCGTTGGATTCCTCCGTGGCGTCGAGGAGCAGCAGCCGGCCGTCGTTGGAGGCGATGGCGAGCCGCTCGCCGGCCGGGTCGGACAGCAGCTCGGTGACGCGGCCCAGCTCGCCCGAGGCGAGCCGGCGCGGCTCGCGCTCCCCGGAGGCGCGGGGGAGGTAGGCGATCTCGATGGCGTCCTCGCCCTCGGCGTCGGTGACGTAGGCGACCTGGCCGCCGCTGCCGAGCATCTCCGGGAGGCGGACGCGCACGCCCGGGGTGTCGGCGATGGTGCGGGCGGGGCCGTCGCGGTGGGTGAGCCAGTACAGGCTGCCGCGGACGACGACGGCGCTGGCCCGGCCGGTGGTGTCCACGGACAGCGAGTCGACGTTGCTGGCGGCGGGCACCTGGTACGTACGCCGTCCCGCGCGCGGGCCGCCGAGGCGGACGTCGAGCTTGCGCGGGGAGGCGTCCTCCTCGAGGGAGTCCACGAGCCAGAGGTCGCCGGCGCACTGGTAGACGACGCGGGAGCCGTCGCTGGAGGCGTGGCGGGCGTAGAACTCCTCGTGGTCGGTGTGACGGCGCAGACCGGTGCCGTCGGGCAGGCAGGAGTAGAGGTTGCCGACGCCCTCGTGGTCGGAGAGGAAGGCGATGCGGCCGCCGACGAACATCGGCGCGTCCAGGTGCCCCTCGATGTCCTCCAGCAGGCGCACGCCGTGCAGCCAGAGCCGGCCGGTGGCGCCGCCGCGGTAGCGCTTCCAGGCCGCGGGCTCGTGCGGTGGCTTGCCGGTGAGCAGCAGGCTGCGGTGCTCGCCGTCGATGTCGGCCACCTGGATGTCGGAGACCGGGCCCCAGGGCAGGCGGCCGCCGGGGCTGCCGTCGGTGGGCAGCTTGTAGGCCCAGGAGTAGTACGAGAACGGCTGCCCGTGGGAGGAGACGGCGAGGACGTTGCCGTCGGGGTCCCAGCCGCAGACGCGGGTGTCGGTGGAGCCCCAGTAGCTGAGCCGGCGCGCCGGGCCGCCGTCCACGGGGGCCAGGTGGATCTCGGGGTCGAGGCTGCGCCAGGTGGTGAAGGCGATGTGCCGTCCGTCGGGGGAGAAACGGGGGTGGCCGACCCGGGTGCGGTCGACGGTGATCCGCCAGGCCCGGCCCGGGGTGTGGCCGTCGGGGACCAGGGGCGCGACCCAGAGGTCGTCCTCGGTGGCGAAGCACAGCAGTTCGTCGTGGAGGTGCGGGAAGCGGAGGTACGCGACGTCGTGACTCACCCCACAATGCTTTCCGCGTCAGGGGGGCCCGGCAACTCGTACAGGTGATCCACCGGGAGCCTGGCGTGTGACCGACACCACCGCCCAAGCGAAACGGAACGGTTTCGTTTCGTTAAGCGCGGCGGTACGCTTCAGGTGTACGAAACCGTTTCGCTCGATGGGTGGTCGTGATGAAGGGAAGCTGCCGGGTGACCGACGCGATGTCGGCGCGGCGCAGCCGGATCACCCCCGAGCGGGAGGCCGAGCTCCACGAGGCGGTCCTCGACCTCCTCCGCGAGGTCGGCTACGAGGCGCTGACCATGGACGCGGTCGCCGCCCGTACGAAGTCCAGCAAGGCGACCCTCTACCGCCAGTGGGGGAGCAAGCCGGAACTGGTCGCGAAGGCCCTGCGGTGTACCCAGCCGGTCTCCCTGGGGGAGATCGACACGGGCACCCTGCGCGGTGACTTCGCCCGTATGGTCGCGCACTCCGATGACGCGCAGATGGCCAAGGACACCGCCCTCATGCGGGGTCTGGCCCATGCCGTCCACGAGAGCCCGGAGCTGCACCGGGCGCTGCGCGACCTGCTGGTCGACCCGGAGATCAACGGTCTCCAGGCCATGCTCCGGCGCGCGGTGGCGCGGGGTGAGGTCCGGCCGGACTGTCCGGCGCTGGACTTCGTGCCGCACATGCTGATCGGGGCGTTCATCGCACTGCCGCTGATCGAGGACCGGTCCGTCGACCGGGAGTTCCTCACCCAGTTCATCGACGCCGTGGTCTTCCCCGCCCTCGGCGTCTGATCCCCACAAGAACCGTCTGCTGCTCCTGACACGCCGCTCTCGTCGTCGGGCCGGCTTTTCACGCCCTGATCCGCCCGTGGCCGATGGCCGTACGGGCGCAGGATCCATCCCACGACCTGAAACGGGAGAACCACGACGTGGCCACCTTCCTCTACCGGCTCGGGCGCGGCGCCTTCAGGCGCCGCGGCCTCGTCGCCCTCATATGGGTGGCGCTGCTGTTCGCCGCCGGCTTCGGCGCGGCGACGGCCGCCGCGCCGACCTCCGGTTCGTTCTCGATCCCCGGCACCGAGGCCCAGAAGGCCTTCGACCTGCTGGACAAGAAGTTCCCGGGCATGTCCGCCGACGGCGCGACCGCCCGTATCGTCGTCAAGGCGCCGGCCGGGGCCAAGGTCACCGACCAGGGCCCCAAGGCCGAGGTCGAGAAGCTGATCTCGGGCCTGAAGCAGGGCGAGGGTGCCGCCCAGGTCGCCACCGTCGACGACCCGTACAAGATGCAGGCGGTGAGCCAGGACGGCTCCACCACCTACATCACGGTGAAGTACAAGGTCAGCGGTATGGAGCTGAAGGACGTCACGCGTGACGCCCTGAAGGACTCCGGGCACGACGCGCAGAAGGCCGGCCTCCAGGTGGAGATCGGCGGCGACGCGCTGATGGAGGCGCCCGAGACCGGTTCCGGGGAGGCGATCGGCATCCTGATCGCCGGCGTCGTCCTGGTCATCACCTTCGGCTCGCTGGTCGCGGCGGGGCTGCCGCTGCTGACCGCCCTGATCGGCGTCGGCATCGGCGTCTCCTCGATCACCGCGCTGGCCAACGTGCTGGACCTCGGCTCCACCACGTCCACCCTCGCGATGATGATCGGCCTGGCGGTCGGCATCGACTACGCGCTGTTCATCGTCTCCCGCTACCGCGTGGAGCTCGCCGAGGGCCGGGAGCGCGACGAGGCTGCTGGCCGAGCCGCCGGAACCGCCGGATCCGCTGTCGTCTTCGCAGGTCTGACCGTGGTCATCGCCCTGGTGGGCCTGGCCGTCGTCAACATCCCGATGCTGACCAAGATGGGTGTCGCGGCCGCCGCGACGGTGGTCATCGCGGTGCTCGTCGCCCTGACGCTGGTCCCGGCGATCCTCGGCTTCGCGGGCAAGAAGGTGCTGCCCGCCGGCCAGAAGAGCAAGATCTTCGGCAAGGGCCGCCCGGCCGGCGCCGAGCCGAAGCCGAACGGCGGCACCCGCTGGGCCCGCTTCGTGCTGCGCCGCCCGGTCATGGTGCTGCTGGTCGGTGTGATCGGCCTCGGCGCGATCGCGGTGCCGGCGAGCAAGCTGGAGATGGGCCTTCCGGACGACGGCTCCAAGCCGGTCTCCACCAGCCAGCGCAAGGCGTACGACATGCTGTCCGAGGGCTTCGGGCCCGGCTTCAACGGTCCGCTGATGGTGGTCGTGGACGGCGACAAGGCGCTCGCCGACAAGACCGTGGACCGGATCAAGGGGCTGCAGGGTGTGGTCGCGGTGACCCCGCCGCACCAGAACGAGGCCAAGGACGCCGCTGTCATCAGCGTGATCCCGAAGGAGCGTCCGTCCTCGACGCAGACCGAGGACCTGGTCCACAAGATCCGCGAGGGCAACGGGAACGACGTGTTCGTGACCGGCGCGACCGCGATGAACATCGACTTCTCGCAGAAGATGAACGACGCGCTGCTGCCCTACCTGGCGCTCGTGGTCGGCCTGGCGTTCCTGCTGCTGATGCTGGTGTTCCGCTCGATCCTGGTCCCGCTGAAGGCGGCGCTCGGCTTCCTGCTGTCGGTGGTGGCCGCTCTCGGCGCGGTCGTCGCGGTCTTCCAGTGGGGCTGGCTGGGCTCCGTGTTCGGGGTGGAGCAGACGGGTCCGATCATGTCGATGATGCCGATCTTCATGGTGGGTGTCGTCTTCGGTCTGGCGATGGACTACGAGGTCTTCCTCGTCACCCGGATGAGGGAGGCGTACGTCCATGGCGAGCGTCCTGGCCAGGCGGTGGTGACCGGCTTCCAGTTCAGCGCCCGCGTGGTCGTGGCGGCCGCCGTCATCATGATCGCCGTCTTCTCGGGCTTCCTGGGTGCCAGCGACGCGATGGTCAAGATGATCGGCTTCGGCCTGGCCGTCGCCGTCCTGTTCGACGCGTTCGTGGTGCGCATGGCGATCGTGCCGGCGGTGCTGGCGCTGCTGGGGCACAAGGCCTGGTGGCTGCCGCGCTGGCTGGACCGGCTCCTGCCCAACGTGGACGTGGAGGGCGAGAGCCTGCGCAAGCACCTCGGGGAGTCCGCGCCGGAGGCCGGGTCCCCGGAGGACCCCGACAAGCAGCGCGCACTGGTCAACGCCTGACCCGTTCCGGCGGCTAATGCCTGGCAGGTAGCGCGAAGCATGTGAGAACCGGCCCCGCATCTGGAACCCCAGGTGCGGGGCCGGTCGCGTTCGCTACGCCGTACGGGTGGCCGCGGTGCGCGTGGCGGCGGCGGGTCTCTCGCCGGCGGGTGGGGTGGCGTACGTGCGGCGCAGGAAGCGGCGCAGCACGGCGCTGTCGAACTGGATGACGGCGACACCCTCGGGGGAGTGGAACTCGACCACCGCCTGGACCCGGCCGCAGGGCCAGACGCGCACGTCGCCGGTCCCGGTCGGCGCGAGCAGGCCGGCCTCCAGCAGGGCGCGGGGGAAGACCCACTCGTTGTCGGTGCCCTCGGGGGACAGCTCGGCGGGGAAGACGATCCGTACGGCCAGCGGTTCGGAGGGGGTGAACCGCAGGGCGACCGGAATCGCGCGGTAGAGGGGGTCGTCGCTGATCACGCGGGCGCTGACCCGCTCCTCGACGGCTGCTGCGGTGGCTGGTGGATTCTCGGCGGTGGCTGACATCGACCGGACTCCTCGAATCGGAACATTCACGTCCGTTTGTCCGTCCAGCCTCGCACATTCCCACGAAACCGCACGTATGTATTTGTGTGGCGGCTGCTCTTGCCAATCATTTGCAAGTGGGCACTACTCTTGAACGGTTGAACACTCATGTGAGGAAGAGGAAGCGGAGCCGCTCCATGCACGTGCCCGACGGATTCATCGACGCGCCCGTCTCGGTGGCCGCAGGAGTGGCGGCCACCGCCGCTGTGGCGGTCAGCCTGCGCGGCGCCCGCCGCGAGCTCGACGAACGCACCGCCCCGCTGGCCGGCCTTGTCGCCGCCTTCATCTTCGCCGTTCAGATGCTGAACTTCCCCGTCGCCGCCGGCACCAGCGGCCACCTCCTCGGCGGCGCGCTCGCCGCGATACTCGTCGGCCCCTACACCGGTGTGCTCTGCGTGTCCGTCGTCCTGCTGATGCAGGGCATCCTCTTCGCCGACGGCGGCCTGACCGCGCTCGGCGTCAACATCCTGAACATGGCCGTGGTGACCGTCCTCGTCTCCTACGCCGTCTTCCGCGTCCTGCTGCGGCTCCTGCCCTCCGGCCGGCGCTCGGTCACCGTCGCCGCCTTCGCCGGAGCGCTGCTCTCCGTGCCCGGCGCGGCGGTCATGTTCACCCTCCTCTACGCCCTCGGCGGCACCACCGACGTCCCGATCGGCAAGGTCTTCACCGCCATGGTCGGCGTCCACGTCCTCATCGGCCTCGGGGAGGCGCTGATCACGGCCGCGACCGTGGGCGCCGTGATCGCCGTACGGCCCGACCTGGTGCACGGCGCGCGCGGGCTGGCCGCCCCGCTGAAGCTGCGCATCGGCGGCCAGCTCGTCGACGCCCCCGCCGCGGCCCCCGTCCCGGCCGCCGCCCGATCCACCCGCAAGCTCTGGCTGACCGGCCTGGTCACCGCCCTCGTGCTCGCCGGGTTCGTCTCCTTCTACGCCTCCAGCAGCCCGGACGGCCTGGAGAAGGTCGCCGCCGACAAGGGCATCGACGCCAAGACGAAGGAACACGCCGCCGCCGACTCCCCGCTCGCCGACTACAGCGTCAAGGACGTCGACGACGCCCGCCTGTCCGGCGGCCTCGCCGGAGTCATCGGCGTCGGCGCGACCGTCGCCGTCGGCAGCGGGATCTTCTGGGCCGTGCGCCGCCGCCGCGCCCAGGACCTGACCGCGTCCTCCACGGCCGCCCCTTCGGCGAGCTGACGTGGGAGCGGGTCACGCGCACAAGCTCTACCGGCACGGGCACTCGCCCGTGCACGAGCTGCCGCCGCACTGCAAGATCGCCGCGACCGCCGCCTTCGTGATCGTCGTCGTATCGACACCACGCGAGGCGATGTGGGCCTTCGGCCTCTACGCCGTCCTCATCGCCGCCGTCGCGGCCGCGGCCCGGATCCCCGCGGGGTTCCTGCTGAGGCGGCTGCTGATCGAGGTGCCGTTCGTGCTCTTCGCCGTGCTGATGCCCTTCGTGTCGCAGGGCGAACGGGTGGACGTCCTCGGCATGTCGCTGAGCGTCTCCGGCCTGTGGGGCGCCTGGAACGTGCTCGCCAAGGGCACCCTCGGGGTCGCCGCCTCCGTGCTCCTCGCCTCGACCACTGAGCTCCGGGCGCTGCTGCTCGGCCTCCAGCGGCTGAAGCTCCCGCCGCTGCTCGTGCAGATCGCCTCCTTCATGATCCGGTACGGGGACGTCATCACCGACGAGCTGCGCCGGATGTCCATCGCCCGGCGCTCGCGCGGCTTCGAGGCGCGCGGCATCCAGCACTGGGGCGTGCTCGCGAAGACCGCCGGCGCCCTCTTCATCCGCTCCTACGAGCGCGGCGAGCGGGTCTACCTCGCGATGGTCAGCCGCGGCTACGCCGGCTCCATGCCGGTGATCGACGACGTCACGGCCACCCGCGCGCAGTGGGCGTACTCGGCCGTGCTCCCGGTGACGGCGCTCGCCGTCTGTCTGATGGGTTGGACCCTGTGAACGCTCCCTCCGCTTCTAATGCCTCTGCGACGTCCGCTGGCATTAGCCGCGTGCCTTCGCTGGAGGTGTCCGGGGTCGCGTACGCCTACCCCGACGGGCACCAGGCCCTCTTCGGGGTCGACCTCACCGTCGGCCGCGGTGAGCGCGTCGCCCTGCTCGGGCCCAACGGAGCGGGGAAGACCACCCTCGTCCTGCATCTCAACGGCATCCTGGGCGGCGGCGTCGGCTCCGTCACCGTGGCCGGGCTGCCCGTGGAGAAGCGCAACCTCGCCGAGATCCGGCGGCGGGTCGGCATCGTCTTCCAGGACCCCGACGACCAGCTGTTCATGCCGACCGTGCGCGAGGACGTGGCCTTCGGCCCCGCGGCCGCCGGCCTGCGCGGCGCCGAACTGGAGCAGCGGGTCCGCGAGGCCCTCGAACAGGTCGGCATGGCCGGCTTCGCCGACCGCCCGCCGCACCACCTGTCCTTCGGGCAGCGCCGCCGGGTGGCGGTGGCGACCGTACTGGCGATGCGGCCCGAGATCCTCGTCCTGGACGAGCCCTCGTCCAACCTCGACCCCGCCTCGCGGCGCGAACTGGCCGACATCCTGCGCGCGCTGGACGTCACCGTGCTGATGGTGACGCACGACCTGCCGTACGCCCTGGAGCTCTGCCCGCGCTCGGTGATCCTCAGCGAGGGGGTCATCGCCGCCGACGGACGCACCCGGGACCTGTTGTGCGACGAGGAGCTGATGGGGGCATACCGGCTGGAGCTGCCGTTCGGCTTCGACCCGCGTTCGGTGGCCGCGGCATAGTGGCCTCGGCATAAGGGCAGGTCTGCCGTTGTTGGGGTGCTCGTGAACATCCAGGGTGTGGTGACCGAGGGCTTCGAGCCCGTACGAGAGGCCTTCGCGCGCAACTTCGAGGTCCTCGGGGACCGGGGCGCGGCCGTGGCCGTGTACCGCGACGGCCGCAAGATCGTCGACCTGTGGGGCGGCACGAAGGACGCGAACGGCAGCGAGCCGTGGGCCGAGGACACCGCGACGATCGTGCGGTCCGCGACCAAGGGCGTGGCCGCGGCGGTACCCCTGCTGCTGCACCAGCGCGGACTGCTGGACCTGGATGCGCCGGTGAGCTCGTACTGGCCTGAATTCAAAGCGGGCGGCAAGGAGCGGACCCTGGTCCGGCACCTGCTCGCGCACCAGGCCGGCGTGCCCGCCCTGGACCGGGGCCTGACGATGGCCGAGGCCGCCGACGGGGTCACCGGGGCGCGGGCCGTCGCCGCGCAGCAGGCGTTCTGGGAGCCGGGCAGCGCGCACGGCTACCACGCGCAGACCTTCAGCTGGCTGGTGTCCGAGCTGGTGCTGCGGGCCACGGGGCGCACCGTCGGCGGGATCCTGGCCGAGGAGCTGGCCGAGCCGCTGGGGCTGGACTTCTGGATCGGCCTGCCGGAGGGGGAGGCGCACCGGGTGGGCCGGGTGGCGCCGGTCGAGCCGCCGCCCAGTGCGGGGCTGCTGAAGACGCGGCCGAGGAGGAACGTTTCGGAGGCCTACGCCGACCCGGAGTCGCTCACCCGCCGTGCCTTCGCCGCCATCGACCCCCAGCCCGACGAGAACGACCCCGTCTACCAGGCGGCGGAGCTGCCCGGCTCGGCCGGCATCGGCACGGCGCGCGCCCTGGCCCGCTTCTACGCCGCGACCATCGGGGTGGTGGAGGACGGGGCCAGGATCTTCACCCCGGCGACCACCGCGCTGGCGGGCACCGAGTTCGCTGCGGGCCCCGACCGGGTGCTGGTCGTGGGCACCCGCTTCGGGCCGGGCTACATGCTGCACGGGCCCGCGTCCCCGCTGCTGTCGCCGGCCTCCTTCGGCCACCCGGGCCGCGGTGGGTCGCTGGCCTTCGCGGACCCGGAGGCGGGCATCGGCTTCGGTTACGTCACCAACGCGCACGCCAAGTCGGTCACCGCCGATCCGCGCGCGCAGGCGCTGGTGCGGGCGCTGCGCGGCTGCCTGTAGCGACTTGTCGCTTTGGCGACTTCTTCGGGTGCCGGCCGTCGCCGTCGCCGTCGCCGTCGCCGCTGTTGTTGTCGCTGTCGTCAGGGCTTTTCGCGTACGTCGGCCAGCTCGGCGGCGGCGTGGGTGACGAGTTCGCGCGGGGGCATCGGGAAGACGGCGTGCGGGGTGCCGGCGGCCGCCCAGACCACGTCGTGCCGCAGGAGGGCCTGGTCCGCGAGGACGCGGGTGCGGGTGCGGTGGCCGAAGGGCGGGACGCCGCCGATGGCGTAGCCGGTGGTTTCGCGGACGACTGTCGCGTCGGCGCGGGTGACTTTCGCGGCGTCGAGTTGACGGCGCACCGCCTCGACGTCGACGCGCGAGGCCCCGTCCATGAGGACCAGAACCGGGACGCCGTCCGCCGTGAAGATCAGTGACTTCACGATCTGGCTGAGCTCGCAGCCGATCGCGGCGGCGGCGTCGGCGGCCGTGCGGGTGCCCTCCGGGAAGGTCCGGATGGGCAGGTCGAGGCCGAGTTCGGCGAGAGCCTGGGCGAAGAGGGGGTGTGGGGTGCTCGTCGTCATGCCGGGACGCTAGCGCTGTGCGGGGGGAGGGGCGAGGTGTTTTGTCCCCGCCCCGCCCTTCCTCCGTTCCCCGGGGCTCCGCCCCGGCCCCCGCACCCGAGGCTCCGCCCCTGGGTGCCGGCCTCGTGCTGGGGTCACGCGGGGCTTTGTGCCGGGGCTTTGCCTCCAGGAGCAGGACCCGGTCCGGGGGGGGAGGGGGTCCGGGCTGGGGGTGTCAGGAGGCGTTGAGGGTTTGGGCCACGATCGGGCCCGCCGCGTCCGCGCCGTGGCCGCCGCCCTCGACCATGGCCGCCGCGGCCAGGTCGCCCTTGAAGCCCGTGAACCAGCTGTCCGGGGACGCCGCGCCGTCGACCTCCGCCGAGCCGGTCTTCGCGCCCTTGTCGGAGCCGCCGACCGAGGCCATCGCCTTCGCCGCCGTGCCGCTCGTCGCCGTCTGCCGCATCATCCGCACCAGCTGCGCCGACACCCCCGGCGCCAGCGGCCGCGGGGCCGTCGCCAGGGTGCGGCCGTCCAGGGAGGACTTGACCAGCACCGGCTGGCGGAACACGCCGGTGCGGGCGGTCGCCGTGATGGAGGCCATGTTCAGCGGGTTCATCTGGATCGCGCCCTGGCCGATGTACTCGGCGGCGGCAGCCGAGCCCGAGGTCACCGGAACGGTGCCGTCCTGCGAGGGGATGCCCGTCTTCCAGTCCAGCCCGATGCCGAAGGCCTCCTTGGCCACCCTCGGCAGCGCCCCGTTGTCCCTCACGTCGTCGATCAGGCTGATGAAGGCGGTATTGCAGGACCTGGCGAAGCTGGTCGAGAAGGGCTGGCCCTGGAGCGAGAAGCCGTCCTGGTTGCGGAAGACCTTGCCGTCCCACGTGGCGCTCGGCGGGCACGCCGCCGGCCTGTCGGCCGCCACCAGGCCCTTCTCCAGCAGCATCGCCGCCGTCACGATCTTCATCGTCGAACCGGGTGCGCGCCGGCCCAGCATCGCCGCGTTGAAACCGTCCTGCCGGTGGTTGGCGACCGCCAGGATGTCGCCCGTGCTCGGCTGGACCGCGACGACCGAGGCCTCGGCGTACTGCGCGACCGCCTTCTCCGCCGCCGCCTGCACGTCGGCGTCGAGGACGGTCTGCAACTGCCCCGGCTTGCCCTCGACCAGTGTCGTCAGGGTCCGCTTGGGGGCGTCCGCGGGGGCCGGCTCGATCCACACCTCGACGCCCGGCGTGCCGCCCGCCTTCTCCCCGTACGTCTTGCGCAGCGCGTCCAGCACCGGCCGCAGCGACGGGAACTGCTCGGGCGTCAGCTCCTTGCCGTGGCGGTCGACGGCCTTGACCGGGGGGCTGGCCGGGGTGCCCGCGCGCAGCCGCTCGTCCTTCTGCAGCTGCGGGTGGATCACCGAGGGCTGCCAGTCGACGAGCGGCTTGCCGCTGTTGGCGCCGCGGACGACGGTCAGCTGGGAGTCGTAGACGAAGGGCTTGGCCGTCCCGTCGTGGGTGATCTCGGCCTCGACCTTGAAGGGCACGGTGGTGCCGTTCGGGGCGCCGGGGGTGATGACCGCCTTGGAGACGAGCGCCTTGGACTTGAAATCGGCCACCGCAGGCTGCGCCGCCTGGGCGTTGTTCGTCAGGTCGGCGGCCGTCCGGGCGTCGCCGGACGCCCACGCGGCCAGGAAGTCCTTGGCGACCTGGGCCGTCTCCTGGTCGGTGACGGGGCCGGTCGCCTTCTGCGCGGTGACCGAGCTGCCGCCGTCCGTGCCGCTCTTGCCGTCGCCGCCGTGGCTGCCGCTGTCACCCACCAGGGTGACCACCCCGTACGCCGCACCGCCTGCCATCGCCAGGAACACCCCGCCGACGATGGCACCCTTCGCCGCCCCGTTCACTTGCGTCCCCTCCCCAGGAGCCCCCGTTCTCTGAACATGTTCAAAGAACCTGTGAGGGACACCTTACGGGCGGTTAACGGGTCAGATCCATGTATCCAGCCACATCCGGCCACGCCACGAGTCCATGGGCAGGGTCTGGCCGGTGTAGATCGGCCAGAAATAGATGAAGTTCCAGATGATCAGGAGCACCAGCACGCCCGCCCCGATGGCCCCCAGGGTCCGCCGCCGTTCCGAGGAGCCCGACGGTCCCAGCAGGGCTCCGATCATCATCGCCACCGCCAGGCACAGGTAGGGGACGAAGACCACCGCGTAGAAGTAGAAGATGGTCCGCTCCTGGTAGTTGAACCAGGGCAGCAGGCCGGCGGCCAGCGCGCACGCGATCGCACCCGCCCGCCAGTCGCGCCGGAAGAACCACCGCCACAGCACGTACACCAGTGCGACGCAGCCCGTCCACCACAGCAGTGGCGTGCCCAGCGCCAGCACCTCGCGCGCGCACTTGCCCGCCTCCGTCGCCGGGCAGCCGTCGCTGCCGGGCGAGGGGGACTCGTAGAAGTAGGACACGGGCCGGCCCAGGACCAGCCAGCTCCACGGATTGGACTGGTAGGTGTGGCCCGAGGTCAGGCCCACGTGGAACTTGTAGACCTCCGTCTCGTAGTGCCACAGGCTGCGTAGCCACTCCGGCAGGAAGGACAGCGCGCTGTTCTGGTCGTTCTTGGCGGCCCAGTCGCGGAAATAGCCGCCCTTGCCGTCGTCCGGGCTGAGGATCCAGCCGGTCCAGGAGGCCAGGTACACGGCGATCGCCACCGGCACCGTGGACAGGAAGCCGGGCAGCGCGTCACGGCGCAGCATCGCCGCGTACGGGGCGCCCGCGCCGGCGGTGCGGCGGGCGGCCGCGTCCCACAGCACGGTGAGCACCCCGAAGAAGGCCAGCACGACGAGGCCGTTCCACTTGGTGCCGAACGCCAGGCCGAGGCAGACCCCGGCCAGCAGCCGGTACGGGCGCCAGCCCAGCCGCAGCGTCTCCGCGACGACCGCGTCCGGGCGGGTGCGGCCCTCCTCGTCGACCGGGAGCGCCGCCGCGAGGCGGGCCCGCGCCCGGTCGCGGTCGATGAGCAGCGCGCCGAAGGCGGCCAGGACGAAGAACATCAGCACCAGGTCGAGCAGGGCGGTGCGGCTCATCACCAGGTGCAGGCCGTCGACCGCGAGCAGCGCGCCCGCCAGGCAGCCGAGGAAGGTGGAGCGCAGGAGGCGCCGGCCGATGCGGCAGAGCATCAGCACGGACAGGGTGCCGAGCAGCGCCGTCATGAAGCGCCAGCCGAACGGGTCGAACCCGAACATCCACTCGCCGAGCCCGATCACCCATTTGCCGACCGGCGGGTGCACCACGTAGCCGGGGTCGGCCGGCAGCGGCACCGCATCGGGATCCAGCAGGATCGACTTGTCGACATCCTTGGGCCAGCTGGCTTCGTAGCCCTGCCGGATGGTGGCCCAGGCGTCCTTGGCGTAGTACGTCTCGTCGAATATCACCGCCTTCGGGCTGCCCAGGTGCGTGAACCGCAGCGCCCCCGCCACCAGCGCGACCAGCAGCGGCCCCGCCCACGCCATGATCCGCATGCAGATCCGCCGGCCCGCCTCCGGGATCCCGAGCGCCGCCCACAGCTGGGCGGACGGCTGGGCGTACGGGGGCACGAGGCGGGTACGGACATCGGCCGCCGGCGCGGCGGGCAGGTAGCCGAACCCCCGCAGGCGGCGCAGCCACACGGGCTGCTCGTGCTCGGAGCCGCGTCCGCCCGGCGGGACGGGCGGGGCCCCCGCGGGGCTGGGCGGCGGCGTCGCGGTACTGGTCACCGGGTCATCGTAGGGAACGCCCCTGTGCGAGCCCCAGTCCCCACGAGCCCCAATGAGAGGATGAGGCGGTGACAGCAGACCAGCCCCGCGGCCCCCAAACCCCCTCCTCCGCCGGTGTACTCGTCCTCGCCGGGACCCCGATCGGCGACCTGGCCGACGCCCCGCCCCGGCTCGCCGCCGAGCTGGAGCGGGCCGACGTGATCGCCGCCGAGGACACCCGGCGGCTGCGCCGGCTCACCCAGGGCCTCGGCGTGCACACCACCGGGCGGGTCCTGTCGTACTTCGAGGGCAACGAGTCCGCCCGCACCCCCGAGCTGGTCGAGGCCCTGGAGCAGGGCCGGCGGGTGCTGCTGGTGACCGATGCCGGAATGCCCTCGGTCTCCGACCCCGGCTACCGGCTGGTCGCCGCCGCGGTGGAGAAGGACATCAAGGTCACGGCCGTGCCCGGGCCGTCCGCCGTCCTCACCGCGCTCGCGCTCTCCGGGCTCCCCGTGGACCGCTTCTGCTTCGAGGGGTTCCTGCCGCGCAAGGCGGGCGAGCGCCTCGGCCGGCTCCGCGAGGTCGAGGGCGAGCGGCGCACCCTCGTCTACTTCGAAGCCCCGCACCGGCTCGACGACACCCTGGCGGCCATGGCCGAGGTGTTCGGGGCCGGGCGGCGGGCCGCCGTGTGCCGCGAGCTCACCAAGACGTACGAGGAGGTCAAGCGCGGCGGGCTGGGCGAGCTGGCCGAGTGGGCCGCCGAGGGCGTACGCGGTGAGATCACCATCGTGGTCGAGGGCGCCCCGGCCGCCGGGCCCGCCGACCTGGACGACGAGGAGCTGGTGCGCAGGGTGCGGGTGCGCGAGGAGGCGGGAGAGCGGCGCAAGGAGGCCATCGCGGCGGTCGCGGCCGAGGCCGGAGTACCCAAG
>NZ_JZWV01000148.1 GCF_000966975.1 Streptomyces katrae
CCGAGGCCGGAGTACCCAAGCGCGAGGTCTTCGACGCGGTGGTCGCGGCAAAGAATGCGGCACAAAAGATGCCGTAGATCGGTAAAGAGCTAACCTGAAAAGCAAAGCTCAGACCGCGCACCGGCCGCTTTGAGACATGACTGGCCCAAAGAGAGTCCAACACTGGACAGGGCCTGATGCGCTCCCGCCCGAAGAGGCGTCCACTGGCAATGGCACCAGTGGAACAAGAGGAGCTGGCATGAGTGAGATCGCAGACACCCCGGTACCCGTCCCCGCCGCAGGTCCTGCCGCCGTTTCCGCACCCGACGTGCAGACCGTGCACGAGGCCTACTCCTTCGCGTGCATGAAGTGCGGGTTCGGCTGGGAACAGTCCTACGCGATTGAGCACCACACCGACGGCAAGGGCCAGCCGTTCATCATGTACAAGGTGAACGGCGAGCGGGTGCCCTCCCCGCTGTCGAACCCGACCTGCCTGAACTGTGGCGGGCACGTCGTACGGATCATGCGGGCCGGCACGGTCTCCCAGGTCAACGCCACCATCGACCGGCTCTACCACCACCGCATCGCCCCCGGGATCGCCGGGCCCGTGCCGGCCGGCGAGAACCCGCCGCGCGCGCCGCGGCAGCGCAGGCCCTCGCACGACTCGCCGGGACCGGTCGCGGTCAACGAGCCCGGGCGGCGTCCCGGCCCGCTCTCCCGCCTGCTGGGGCGGCTGCGCCGGTCATAAGATCGGCCCATGAGCCCTAGCCCTTCCTCCTCCGCCGCCAAGGACGCCCCGCCCCCGCTGCCCGAACCGCTGCGGGTGGCGGTGGCCGACTCGCACACCCACCTCGACATGCAGGCGGGCAGCGTCGAGGAAGGGCTGGCGAAGGCCGCCTCGGTGGGCGTGACCACGGTCGTCCAGGTGGGCTGCGACGTGAAGGGCTCGCGCTGGGCCGCCGAGACCGCGGCGGCCCACCCGAACGTCCACGCGGCGGTGGCACTGCACCCGAACGAGGCCCCCCGCATCGTCCTCGGGGACCCCGACGGCTGGTCGCGGCAGGGCGCCCGGGCCGGCGGCGGCGAGGGCGCGCTGGACGACGCCCTCGCCGAGATCGAGGCGCTGGCCGCCCTCGGCCACGTCAAGGCGGTGGGCGAGACCGGGCTGGACTACTTCCGCACCGGGCCGGAGGGCATGGCCGCGCAGGAGCGCTCCTTCCGGGCCCACATCGAGATCGCCAAGCGGCAGGGCAAGGCCCTGGTCATCCACGACCGCGACGCGCACGCCGACGTGCTGCGCGTGCTCCGCGAGGAGGGCGCGCCCGAGCGGACGGTCTTCCACTGCTACTCCGGCGATGCCGAGATGGCCCGGGAGTGCGCGGCCGCCGGCTACTACATGTCCTTCGCCGGCACGGTCACGTTCAAGAACGCGGCGCCGCTGCGCGAAGCGCTGGCGGTGGCCCCGCTGGAACTGGTGCTGGTCGAGACGGACGCCCCGTACCTCACGCCGGCGCCCTACCGCGGGCGGCCCAACGCGCCGTACCTGATCCCGCTGACGGTGCGGGCGATGGCGGCGGTCCGCGGCATCGACGAGGACGCCATGGCCACGGCCCTCGCGGCGAACACGGCCCGCGCCTTCGACTACTGACCCGCCCGGTCCACACGGCCCGCCCGCGCCGCTGCGGGTGTGGACGCGGTCGCCTGCCGCGCAGGCCGTCCGCGATGCCTGCGCAGGTCGCATGCCGTGCGGGCGGCATTGCCGACATATGGATATGAGGACATGCCGCCATGGCGATGTGCCGACAGTCCGGTACGGCCGTGGCGACGCCCTTCGGTACATCCGTTCGTTCGACACGCTGGGTGGTCGAACGGCTTTGGTGCGTGACGGCCGCTCCCGCTAGGGTGCCGTGCCCGAACCAGCCGGGGCCGGACCAGTGGAGCGAGCGACGTGAGCGATACGCAGGGCAGTCACCGCCGTGTGTCCTGGCCGGAGGCCGAGCCGGACGCCGCCGGCCGGGATTCCGGCGGGGACCCCGGCCGGGGCCAGGGCGCGGGCCCGGGCCCCGAGCCCGGCGTCCCCGCCCCCCGGGCCGAGGGCCGGCGCGCCGCACGCCGCCGGGCGGCCCGCGCGGAGCGGACCGAAGCGGGCCCGGGC
>NZ_JZWV01001189.1 GCF_000966975.1 Streptomyces katrae
GTCGCCGGCCAGCAGGGGGTAGGCCGCGGCGAGCACCCCGGTGAGCAGGGCCCCGGCGAGGCCCGTCAGCAGGGCCGCCGCGTGCACCCGGGCCGGGCCGGCCGCGGCGGCGGTGCAGGCGCGGGCCGCCGGGGGCTCGGCGGTGACGCAGACGCGGACCAGCCAGGCCGTCAGCGGGACCAGCCCGGCGGCGGCGTAGCCGAGGGAGTCCAGCGTCCGGTCGCCGGGCTGGATGCCGATGCCCACGAAGACGGCGTACACGGCGAAGGGGGCGAGCCAGCGCTGGGAGCGCAGCAGCAGCGCCCCCTGGTAGCGGAGCAGGGCGGTCAAGGGAGTTCCTCCACGGCGCGGATGCGCCAGGGCGGCCGGGCGGTGAGCAGCTCGCGCAGCACCGCGTCCGAGCGGTCGGCGCCGACGGTCAGCAGGATCCCGCCGCCGGGGGCGGCCACGGCGCCCTGCGGCGGGACACTGCCGGGCGGCCCGACCGCCCGGATCCGGACGGCGGACACCGCGGTCCGTACGGCGGGAGCGTCGGCGGTCACGGCCTCCAGGCTCCCGTCCCGCAGCCGGTAGCGGGCGTCGGGCAGGCCGGCGAGCCGGGCGGGGTCGTGGTCGACGAAGACCACCGTGCCCCCGGCGGCGGTGCGTTCGGTGACGGCGCGGTCCAGTTCGGCGCGGGCGGGGGCGTCCAGGCCTGTCCAGGCCTCGTCGAGGACGAGCAGGCCGGGCTCGGCGAGCAGCGCCTGGGCGACGGCCACCTTCTGGCTGCTCCCCTTGGACAGTTCGGCCAGTGGTGTGCGGGCGTAGGCCGAGGCGCCGAACCGCTCCAGCCCGTCGGCCGCCCGCCGGGCCGCCTCGGCACCGGTGAGGCCGTGCACCCGGCCGAGGTGGGTCAGGTAGGCCAGCGCGGTCAGCGGCAGGACGGCGGGGAACCGTTCGGGCACGTACGCGACCCGGGACGCCCGGCCGGTGATCCGCCCCTCGGTCGGGGTGTCGATGCCCGCGAGGAGCCGCAGCAGGGTGGACTTGCCGCCGCCGTTGCCGCCCTCGATCCGGACCAGGGCCCCGGGCGGCAGCTGCGCCTCGACCCCGCGCAGCACCCAGGGCCGCCGCCGGCCGTAGCGGCGGCCCACTCCGGTGAGGTTCAGTGCGCCGCCGCCGTCTCGGTGTGCTCACTGGGCCGGACGATGACGAAGCCCTCGCCGCGCAGCATCAGCTGGACGGCCTCGCCGGAGCCGCCGCGGATCATCGAGCCGATGGACTGGGAGCGGTGCAGCCCGGTCTCCAGCTGGGCGCTCCAGCCGACGACCGCGTCCGTGTCCACATAGACGGGGGACTGCGACGTGACGGGGATGATGATCGGGTTTCCTTCGCAGACGACGGCGAGCTTGCCGGTGCCGGTGAAGACGCTGTTGAAGAGGCCGCCGCCGGTCATCCCGGCACCCTTGACCATCTTGATCTCGTACGACAGCGTCGCGTCGAAGCACAGGACGTTGCGTCCGTTGATGGTGAGCGCGTCGCCGGGTTCGAAGTCGATGACGAAGCAGTTGCCGGCCTGGTGGGCGAACCAGGCCTCGCCCTGCCCGCGTACGGACATCAGCGCGAGGCCCTCGCCCGTGACGGCCCGCTTGAGCATGCCGCCGATGCCCTGGCCCTTGCGTTCGAACTGGAGATTGCCGCGGAAGGCGACCATGGAGCCCTGCCGGGCGAGCATCTCGCCGTTCACGGTGTACTTGACGGACTTGGCGTTCTGCAGGGACATCCCCGGCGCGGCCGCGGGCTGGGCCAGGTTCTCACTCGCGAAAAGGTCGCTCTTCATGGACATGATCCTCGCCCGGAGCGGCCACCCGGGACATCCTCCTCAAGACGGACCCTGGCATCCTTGACGGGATGAGCAGCCAGCACACGAACCAGACCTCAGAGGTACCCGCGGTCGGGGCGGACAGCCCCTTCCGGAAGGAGCACGTACTGCGCGACGAGGCCCCGCAGTTCGTCCTGCCGCTGGTCGTGCGGATCGAGAAGGCCGAACCGCCGGCCCGGACGGACGCCCTGGAGACGGCGGCCCGGGCGGTACTGGTCCTCCTCACGGACGAGCGCGCGCACGGCGAGGGCGAGTGGGCGCGGGCGGTCCGCGACTGGCAGGACGCCCGGATCCGCAAGGTGGTCCGCAGGGCCCGCGGCGCGGAGTGGCGCAAGGCCGCCGCCCTGCCGGGCGTCACGGTCCACGGCGGAGCGGCCGAGGTACGGGTCTTCCCGCCGGTGCCCCTGGACGGCTGGCCCAAGGAGCTGGCCAAGCTCCAGGTGTCGGGCACGGACCTGGACGACCCGGAGCCGGCGCCCACGCCGGAGCCGGGGGTACCGGTGCTGTGGCTGAACCCGGACCTCGGCATGTCGGCCGGCAAGGCGATGGCCCAGGCGGGCCACGGGGCGCAGTTGGCCTGGTGGGAGCTGACGGCGGCGGAACGCGCCCTGTGGCAGGCCTCGGGCTTCCGCCTGGCCGTCCGCACCGCTCCGCGCGAGCGCTGGGCGGAACTGAGCGGCAGCGGCCTCCCGGTGGTCCGTGACGCGGGCTTCACGGAGATCGCCCCGGGCAGCTGCACGGTCGTATCGGACCACCCGGCCCTGCGGGCCCGGCTGTGAACTGGCGGGAGCTGGTCCTCGGCCTCCTGCCCGAGGCGGAGCTCGCCGGACCGGCGGACGAGGCGGACCTCGCCGAGGTGGAGCGGGTACTCGGGCAGCCCCTGCCCGGGGACCTCGCCGGCCTGCTGCGGCAGTGCGACGGGGTCGTCGGGCGGCACGGTACCGATGTGGTCTGGAGTGCCCGGCGGATCGCCCGGCAGAACGCGGAGCTGCGCGGGACGCCGGTGTTCGCCTCGCTGTACATGCCCTTCGAGCCGCTGATGTTCTTCGGGGACAGCGGCGGAGGGGACCTGTTCGGCGCCGTCCGGATCCCGGAGCGGTGCGAGGTCTTCGTCTGGGACCACGAGTCCGACGGACGGTCGTGGGCCGCCGGCGGGACGGAGGACTACCTCCGCCGGGCCCTGCCCGCACGGGGCGACTGGTACCGGTAGGGAGGGCCCCCGGACGCCACGTCGGCATGGAGTCAGATGCGCGAGTTGCGCAAGGACTGCCAGGCCGCGCCGGCCAGCGCCCGCGTCGCCCGGGGGACCGACAGATGCTCGTGCTCGCGGTACAGCGACCAGTTGTACTGGACGAGCGAGAGCTTGTTGGACGACAGGGACCCCGCCTGGTGGGCCCGGTACACCGCGAGCGGCTCGGCCAGACCGCGGGCGTCGGCGCCGTCCCGCATGATCGACAGCCAGAGGGCGTAGTCCTGGCGCTTGCGCATTTCCGGCATCAGCCTCGTGCCCAGGACGTTGCGGTCGTACATGGCGGTGAGAGCGCCGATGTGGTCTCGGACCAGCATCGCGCGGTAGTCCACGTGCTCCCGGGCACGGACCACGCGCCCGTTGGGGACCCAGTCGGTGCTCTCGCCGGTGTGGTCGGCGTCCATCTTGAAGTACGAGGTGAACGTGAGCGGCGCGGTGCCCTTCGCGGCGAAGGCGAGCTGCTTCTCGGTCTTCTCCGGCAGCCACATGTCGTCGCTGTCGAGGAAGGCGACGTAGTCACCGCGGGCCCGCTCGATCGCGAGGTTGCGGGCCCGGCCCGCGCCGCCCTGCTCGGGTGCCCGCTCCGGCAGCACGCGCTCGTCCTGTGCGGCGAACTCGCGCAGCAGGTCCATGGAGCCGTCGGAGGACCGGTCGTCGGTGACCAGCAGTTCAAGGTCGCTGTGGGTCTGGGCGAGCACGGACCGGACGGCCGCACCGAGGGTCGCCGCCGAGTTGTACACGGGCATCACGACAGACACCAGGGGCACAGCACTTCTCCCTTGCCAGACCACGAACGACCCCCATTCAAACACCGCGACCGAGCACGAGTACACCGCCGCCGTCTGCGCCGTTCAGGCGACCCTCCTCGGGAACCTCAAATGTTGCTCTGAACGTCCCCTCCCGGTGGTTGACCCGTTCGCGTCGGGGCCATCACATCGGCACGGAGTCCTTGAGAGGGGGCGAGGGGGACATGAAGCCCATGGCACGCCTGGGGGTGGGCATCGGCTGGAGGCCTGAGATCGCCGCTGCGGTCGAGCGGCTGGAGGGGCTGGACTGGGTCGAGGTGGTGGCCGAGAACGTATGTCCGGGCCACCTGCCCGAGTCCCTGCTGCGGCTGCGCGAGCGGGGCGTACGGGTCGTGCCGCACGGGGTCTCGCTGGGCATCGGGGGCGCCGACCGGCCCGACGCGGGGAAGCTGGCCGCGCTCGGGGAGCGGGCCGTGGCGCTGGGGGCGCCCCTGGTCACCGAGCACATCGCGTTCGTGCGCACCTCCTCGCCCGTGCTGGAGGCCGGGCACCTGCTGCCCGTGCCCCGGACCAGGGACGCCCTGGACGTGCTGTGCGAGAACGTGCGGATCGCCCAGGACGCGCTGCCGGTGCCGCTGGCGCTGGAGAACATCGCCGCGCTGGTGTCCTGGCCCGGGGAGGAGCTGACCGAGGGGCAGTTCCTGACCGAGCTGGTCGAACGGACCGGTGTACGGCTGCTGATCGACGTGGCGAACCTGCACACCAACCGGGTCAACCGGGGTGAGGACCCCGCCGCCGTGCTGGACGCGATCCCGCTGGAGGCGCTGGCGTACGTGCACGTGGCCGGGGGCATCGAGCGCGACGGCGTCTGGCACGACACCCACGCGCACCCGGTGCCGCCGGTGGTGCTCGACGTGCTGGCGGAGCTGCGCGAGCGGGTGGACCCGCCGGGGGTGCTGCTGGAGCGGGACGACGACTTCCCCGCGGAGCGGGAGCTGGCCGGGGAGCTGGAGCGGATCCGCGCGGTGGCGGGGGGCGCGGCGGCTCCGGTACGTCTCCGGGAGCCCGTGGCGGTGCGTCAGGAGGGGTCCGGGCCCGTCGCGGAGGCCGTGCGGACGCGGGTGGGGCTCGGGCAGGCCGCGCTGCTGTCGGCGCTGGTGGCCGGGACGCCGGTGCCCGAGGGGTTCGACCGGCGGCGGGTGCGGATCCAGGCACGGGCGCTGGCCGCCAAGCGGGCCTCCGTGGTGGAGAGGATCGCCCCCGAGCTGCCGGGGGTCCTGGGCGGGCCCGAGGCCTTCCGCACGGCCTTCCTGGCGTACGCGCGGCGGCGTCCGATGACGGCCGGTTACCGGCGTGACGCGCTGGACTTCGCGGAACACCTGCTGATCCGGGACCTGCCGGACGACCCGGCCGCGCGGCGGCGGCTCACCGCCTGGTGGCGGGAGCGGGCCGGGGCCCGGCCGCCCCGGCGGCTCGTGCGGTGGGCCCGTGCGCTGGTGGGGAGGGGCGGACGGTGAACGTTCTGGCCGTGGCGGTGTGGGCCGCCGTCCTCCTGTCGAGCCTCGGGCTGCTGCTCGGGCCGCGGCGGGCGCGGGTGCCCGGGACCCCCGAGGCGCACGACCTGTCCGAGGCGGCGTTCCTGGCGGGCGGGCCCGGGACCGTCGTGGACGCGGCGCTCGTCGCGCTGCTCGGGGACGGCCGGCTGGTGGCGGGCGGGCCGGGCATCGTCCACGAGGGCCGGCGGGCGCGCGGTGCGGACCCCGCCGAGCGGGCCGTGCTGTCGGCGCTGCGGGCCGCGCCGTCCGGCTGGCTGTACCAGGTGCGGTACGCCGCCATGCTGGACCCGGCCGTGCAGGAGGTGGGGGACGCCCTCGCCGCCCGCGGGATGGTCTCGCCCCCCGGGTCGGGGCGGGGGCGCCGGCGGTGGGGGTTGGTGCAGGCGGTGGTGTGTGCGGCGCTGATCCCGGTGTCGCTGCCGGTGACGTTCGTGGCCATGGCACTGACGCGGGAGGCGCAGGTGCCGTTCGTCCTCGAGGTGCTCCCGGTGCTGGTGGGCGGCATCGTGGCGGGCGCGTGGGGCGCCAGGCGGGCCCGGCGG
>NZ_JZWV01001190.1 GCF_000966975.1 Streptomyces katrae
CGGCGAGCAGAGCGCACGGGTCGTTGCGGTATTGGCCGCGGCCCTTGCCCATGGTCGCGGCGGGAGGAACGGGACCAGGCCACGGCGCGGTGCCGCCGACAGGATTCCTCCGAAAAATTGGGTAACAGCGTTACCTCCGAGTTACGCTGTTACCGTGAACACGCCTTATCAGGACGCTCAACGCGCCGGCCAAGCCGCCGTGCGCACTGCGATCCTCGACCACGCCATCGACCTGCTCGTCACGGAGGGGGCGGCCGCGCTGACGATGCGGCGGATCGCCTCTGGCATCGGCGCTTCGACCAAGGTCCTGTACACCATGTTCGGCGGCAAAGAAGGACTGGTGGACGCGCTCTACCGGGAGGGGTTCGCCCGTCTACGGCGGGCACAGCAGCGCGCCCACCGGGCAGAGGACCCGCTGACTCGACTCAACGACCTCGCGGCCGCCTACCGTGCACACGCACTGGCCGAACCGGCCTACTACCGGGTGATGTTCGAACAGGCGGTGCCCGGCTACCAGCCGAGCGCGGAGGCCCTGGACGCTGCCGAGAGTGCTTTCGACGCCTCTGTGGAAGCCGTTCAGGCATGCATCGACTCCGGCGTGTTCGCGCCAGGAGACGCGCGCGAGATCTCAAAGCTTCTCTGGGCGGCGGCCCATGGGGCGGTGAGCCTGGAGATCGCCGGCCACTTCCCGCCGGAGACCGCGGCCCGCCGCTTCCACACATTGACGGCGGCGGTGGGACAGGCGTTCCTCGCCGACGAACACGGACAAGGACGGACGTCATGATCAACCGATATCTTTGGGGGAGTTTCGCGCCGGTGACCGAGGAGGTCACCGCGTTAGACCTGCCGGTCACCGGCCGCATCCCGGCCCACCTCAACGGGCGCTATCTGCGAAACGGTCCGAATCCGCTCGGCATCGAGGACCCCGCCGCCCACATCTGGACGCTGGGCGCCAGCATGGTGCACGGCGTCCGCATCCGCGACGGCCGTGCCGAGTGGTACCGCAACCGCTGGGTGCGCTCGTCCTCCGTCTCCGACCGGCTGGGGGAACCGCGGCGCGGGACTCCCGTCGACGAGCAGCTGGACATGGCTCCGAACGTCCAGGTCGCGGGCCTCGCGGGGCGAACGTACGCCCTGCTGGAGGGGGGATACGCCCGTACGAACTCAGCTACGACCTTGAGACGGTGGGCCCCTGCGACCTGGGCGCGACCCCCGAGGGCTACAGCGCCAACGCCCATTCCGTCTTCGACCCGCACACACGCGAGCTGCACTCGCTCGCCTTCCTGTACGGCTCGCAGCATGTCCAGCACATCGTGATGGACGAATCCGGCACGGTGGTGCGGACCGCACTGATCCATACGCCCGGCAATCCCTATATGCACGACTTCGCGCTGACCGAGCACCATGTGATTCTCTTCGACGCCCCGGTGGTGTTCAGCGCCGCGCAGCTGCCGACCGGAGTTCCGTTCGTCTGGGACGGATCCCACCAGGCACGGGTGGGTGTGATGCCACGCACGGGCGGCGAGGTGCGCTGGTTCGAGGTCGCCCCCAGCTTGGTGGGTCACACGCTCAACGCGTACGAGGACGGCACGGACGTGGTCATCGACATCGTCCGTCACCCCGAGGGCTTCGACATCAGGGACTTCGGCGCCAGTCGGCCCACCCTGGACCGCTGGCGGGTCGACCTGGTCGCAGGCAAGGTTCGAGAAGACCGGCTGGACGACCGCATCCAGGACTTTCCCCGCGTCGACTCCCGTCGTGCGGGGCGTCCCCACCGGTACGGGTACTCGACCGCAGCCGAGCTCTACGCGCCGCCCACCAGTCCCGAGGACCCACGACCGAACGCGGGGTTCAGCAGTGCGCTGCTCAAGCACGACCTGGTACGCGGTACGACCGAGGCACACGAATTCGGCCGGTTCGGGGCCGCCGGCGAGGGCGTGTTCGTCCCCACGGAGTCACCCGCAGCCGAGGACGACGGCTATGTGATGGCGTACGTGCACGACGCCGAGCGCGGCGCTGCGGATCTCGTGATCCTCTCGGCACAGGACTTCACCGGCGAGCCGATCGCCCGAATCCACCTGCCCGTACGGATCCCTCTCGGTCTCCACGGCAACTGGATCCCGGACGCCCCGCGGAGCGCCCGCCCCTAAGAGGTCGTGTCTTATGGCGTGGTCGTCCGTTGAGCTGTGCATGGCGGATCTGGTTGAGCGGCTGGTGCCGGAGGAGTTGGGATCGCGTTGTGCGATCGACTCGGTCAGTCTGCGGGCGGCAAAAGGGGGCCTTTGGCGGGACCGAATCCGACTGATCGCGGCAAGTTGGGATCGAAGATCCACCTGGTCTGCGACCGGAAGGGACTGCCATTGTCCCTGGGGATCTCCAGTGCGAACATGCACGACAGCCAGGGCCTGGAGCCGCTCGTCCGGGGTATCCCGCCCATCCGCTCCCGCCGCGGGCCTCGGCGCCGGCGCCCGGCGAAACTGCACGCCGACAAGGGCTAGGACTACGACCACCTGCGCCGATGGCTCCGCAAGCGTGGAATCCGCCACCGCATCGCCCGTAAGGGCATCGACTCCCCGCTGCGGCTGGGTCGGCATCGCTGGGTGGTGGAGAGAACCGTGTCATGGCTGGCCGGTTGCCGCCGGCTGCACCGCCGCTACGAGCGTAAGGCCGAGCACTTCCTCGCCTTCGTCGGCATAGCCGCGGTCCTTATCTCACACCGCCGCCTTCAGGCAGCGGGTACGAGCACCACGAAGTGACACCTCGCCTGTGATCAGGCAGGCAGGGCGGTCTTGCGCGATGGTGGACGCCAGATGAAGGCGCTGGCAATCTCGTCCGGGAACGCACGCTGCTGCCACGTGTCAGTGATGTCGGTCCAGTTGCGAAGGACGGCCCTGTCCGCTGCCTTCGGTGTCTCTCGGTCGTAGACGAGCTCGAACGAGTAGACACGGCCGTCCTCATCTATGCACTGGCCGAACTCGTGGTCACCTCCGTCCGGGAAGAGATTGACCATCACGGTCGCCGCCGGGTCGAGTCCCTGATCTTCGAGGAGACTCCTGAGCCGCCTCCAGAGACCGAACGTGCTCGTGCGCAGGAGGTGCGTGTTCTGAACATATGGAGCCTGGGACATAGAACCCGATCTTGTGTCACCAGCGTCGAAACTGCCAGTCCTCGCCCACGGGCAACCCAAAAAGAAACGACGTCCGGAGGCACTGTGGATGCGTCCTGTGAAGCGTTCGTAGAGCCCGGTGCGACCGAGGGTGTGCCGCATCTTGTCGTGAGAGCCGCTGGAGGCGACGCTTGCTGGCAGAGTGAGCGCGTCGAGCGCCTCGGCAGGCCGTGCACCGGGGCAAGCCCTGCGTCCACGGCCTGGCGGTGGAGCCGCTCGAACCTCTCAGACCAGATCGCGGCCGCGTCCGAGCCGAGCGGCGACCTGCTCGTGGATGGCGGCGTGCGAGCGCCCGATGAACCGGTCCACGACCTCGTCCTCGGTCAGCGGCCACCCGAGTTCGGCTCCGAGGGCGACTTGGAGGCGTGCGGCGATGCGCTCGCTGTCGACCAGCACGCCGTTCCCGCATGGGGCGCCGGAGCCGACCAGAGCCACGAGGGAGCCCCCCGGTGATGGGCCGCCGGCGTTCCTGGGCGGACTCGACCACCGCGCCGCTACCTTGCCGATGTGCACGGCGCCCCATCCGACCGGCAGCAACGGGCGGACACTCCGGCCATCGGCCCTCACCACGCACGAACGCGCTGACGTCCTCGACCGGGAAGCCGTCCCCCGACGTCCCGGGCCACCCTGGGCTGGTGCCCGCCCTGCCTCGGACGTGTCCTGCGGCTGCGCCGCGCGATCGGCAAGGTGTTGAAAACCGGATGATGCGAAAGAAGCAGGGGCGCTAGCGTGCGCGCATGGATCTTGAACCCGGAAAGACCGTGCCCGCCGTTCCCGTTCCTCTCGATGCCGAACTTCGGGTCGTCTATGAGGCCTACCTGTCGGAGGAACCGGACGCGGCGCCGATGAGTTTCGAGAAGCTGTCGGCGATCCGCGCCGAGGCCGACGCCGCAGGGGAGGCACACGAGGAGCACGAGGACCTCAGCCATGGCGGGCGCTTCACCGTCTTCCAGCCTTCGGTGCCCGGCCCGGACGGCGCCCCCGGGATCCCGCTGCTGGTGTGCACACCCTCTGGCGCGCCCGCAGCGCGGCCGGCGCTCTACTTCACACACGGCGGCGGCTTCTACGGCGGCGATCACCGCACCGGACTCGACCAGATACTCGAGACGGCCGAGCGGTTCGGGGCCACGCTGATCTCGGTCGGCTACCGGCTCGCGCCCGAGCACCCCTACCCCGCCCAGATCAACGA
>NZ_JZWV01001191.1 GCF_000966975.1 Streptomyces katrae
GGGCTGCTGTGGGTCGCCGACCACGCGGACGAGCTCGGCATCGACTCGGAGCGCATCGTCGTCACGGGCTTCAGCGCCGGCGGCGCCCTCAGCGCCGCGCTCGCTTTGACCGTGCGCGACAAGGGCGGTCCCCGCCTGCTCGGCCAACTGCTGATGGCCCCGCTGCTCGACGACCGCAACGACAGCGCCTCGGCCCTGCAGATGGACGACGTCGAACTCTTCGACCGCAGCCGCAACGGGTTCGCCTGGAGCTCCCTGCTCGGCGACGCCCGGGGCGCAGCTGACGTGCCGCAGTACGCCGCGCCCGCCCGCGCCACCGACCTGGCCGGCCTGCCGCCCACGTTCCTCGACGTCGGCTCCGCCGAGTGCCTGCGCGATGAGGTCCTCGCCTACGCCGACCGGATCTGGCAGGCCGGCGGCGAAGCCGAGCTGCACGTGTGGCCCGGCGGAATCCACGGATTCGACCGGAAAGCCCCCGAGGCGCGGATCAGCAAGGCCGCTGTCGCGGCACGCCGCAACTGGCTCGAGCACCTTCTCGCCACCAACTGACGGTCTCCGCCGGCGGTAGTCGGTCGCGGGACGGACAACGTTCCGGCCAGGCGTCCCGTGGCAACGAGGTCGAGGGACCGTACGACGGAACCCGGGCGGATAGCCGCGTGACGCGGAACCCTCCCGCGGTTCTGGACCGACAAGTGTCCAGCATCCCGGCTGGTGCCGTCGGCGGCGCACTTCCGCAGCGGGTCGTGGGCGTCCTTCCAGGAGCCGAAATGCTCGGGCAGGTCCATGCAATGCACGGGCGGTACCGGTGCGGTACTTGAACGCGATCGCGCCGATCACCTGCCGGAGATCGCGCCATCGCCCGCCCCCGCTTCGGCGTCCGCTCCGGCAACAGCGGCTCCGATTCGGGGGCCCACTGGGGTGGCGCCAGTCAACGACACAGATCAACCAACGGTCCGATGATCTGAGTGAAACGGCCTGGAAGGGCGGCCAGTCGGAACCGGGAGGCGGGGCGGGAGAGATCCGGTTGCCGTTCCGCATTTCAAGTGGCCGGCGCGCGTCGATTGCCGCAGCGGCCTCGTTGCACGCGTCGCAGGCACTCGGCCACTCGTCCATCAACAGGTACGGCGAGGCCGTGAGCCCCTCGTGGGCCAGACCTCACAGCGTCCCCCCAAAGCCGTCGGCGGAGTACGCGTACGGCGGCATCTCCAGACATCGGGTTCGGTTCTCTCGGGCATCGACAAGACGATCTGCTCGACGCGGGCCTCCCGGTCCGGCAGTAGAGGCGACGATCTGCTCCACCACGGGGCAGCCCGAGGCTGCGGGGCGCCGGTGCCGCCGCCCCAGCGGCGTGTCCAACGGTCACGATGCCGTCCACCCCGACCACCGGGGCGATCAGGCGGCCCTCGATCTAGGAATCCGCCTGGTGTCCGCCATCGTCGGAAGGCCCCTCCGATCCGGTACGGCCGACTGCCTCGTGAAGGACATCGGGAACGAGTCGGCCGTCGAGCGACACCCTGGTTCATTCCATAGAGGTAAATATCGCCTTTTCCCTGGTCGAGCCGTGCTAGTCGCTCGAAACTCTTGTGGGGCGCGGCCGATCACGACCCAGCCAGTACGACCTCCGGCATCTGAAAGGCTCCTTATGGGCAACGGCAGGCTCCGACTCACCGTCATCGCTGCACTCGCCTCTCTGCTGATCGGCGGCGCATCGGCTGGGACGACAGCTGCATCCGACCGAGGCGGCGACGAGCAGGCAGACACGGCGGTGCCGGGTGTCGCGCCTTCTGGCTCCGACGCGGCCGCGGTCTACCTGGACGCTGCGGGCCGGGTGATCGACATGGATGCGGTCGATGAATCAGGTACGACTCGGCACGCTGCCGTGCTTGGATGCACGCCGGTCAGCGGGAGGGACAATCCACACCGGTCGAGCACTGGAGTGGCAGCCTCCGGTCACGGGTGGTGGGAGAAGGGAAACTGCAGCAGCGACCGCGCCAAGGTGTTCAACTGCCTGTACGAGTGGTACACGGACAACACCTGGCGCCAGCAAGCATGTTCGGAGACCAAGACGCTGAAGCCGGGTGGCGGGAGCGTTCAGCGCACAGCGGCCCGGCGTGACTGCCGCGACACCCAACGCACATCGTGGCGCAACCATGTGGACGTCGATGTGATCGATGAGATCGACACCGGAGAGAAGCCCATGAACCAGGCTGAAGTGGATTGCCGGGTGTACTGAGAGGCTCTGTCGGCCCTCCAGTGGCAGGTCGTCGAGTCCATCCAGAGGGAGAGCGACATGTCGGATCAGACGTCGGAGCAGGACGCCGTCGCGCAGCCGGGTGTGGCGCCCTCCGCTCGTCGCACTGCGGGAACCATGTTCGCCGCACTCTACGGAGAACTCGTCCCGCACGCGTGGCGGGATCCCGCGTCGGAACACGACGCATACCAGCTGTTCCATCAGCGATCGCTCGCGATGGGCTGGCTCGACGACAGGGCGGGCGCTGAGGAAGTGAGCGCCGCCGGTCGGCGCACGCACGCCGCGCCGGGGTTGTGGGCCATGAACGACGCGGGCTGGAGCCACCCCCTGGCCGCTCCGCGGCCGAACCTGATCTCGTGGTTCCAGGTCGAGGTGAGCGCATTGCCCGACGACCGGCCACTTCCCGTCCAGCCGTTCCTGCGCTGCGCGCAGGACACGACGGAACGGGTCGGCGCCGTGCGCCTCACCGCGGTCCAAATCCTTCTGCCGGTGCAGGGGATCGAAGCCTCGGCACGCCCACCGTACGCACTGGTGCCGTCCATGCGGACCTCAGACTGGTTCGGGGAGTGCGACCCCCAGGCACGGGTACCCGTGAAGGTCCGCATCGACGGCGGCGTCGACCGGTCGATCCCCATGGTGGCGCCACAGCTCGCCCGCCACGTCGTCCCTGCGGACCAGAACGTGTTCGCCGGCGAGATCGACGAGGTCCTTCCGCTGGGAGAATTTCCGGCGCCGCCGTTCGACGACCGCTTCTGGAACGGTCCGCCCCTGCACGGAATGACACTCTCCGGTGAGTTGGCGGAGTGGTCCTGTGACGCTGTCGGCTGGCTCGCCGCGACCGTGGCCGACTCCGCCGCTCACCTCGGCATCCACACGCCAGTGCTGTTCACCGTCCTACAGGGGTGACCGTCCGGCAGATCGGCATGCACGACCCTCCTCCCTTTGGCGCCTCGCCGCCGCCAGCCTCCCGCCGCGACCCCGCCACCCTTCCTCTGCGCAACGCCGACAGCACCGGCGCTGCGAACATCAGGTTCGCCGGCCCCGGGGATCCCCTTCAGGGAAGGAGGTAGCTGCTGGCTGCCCGCAGCCCGAGCCCCGTCCTCGAAGCCCGCAGGCGGAACTCGGGCCTTTCGCGCTCTGTTTCGTGCTCCGTGCGCTCCCGCAGCCGGACCTGCGTGGCGCACGGCCCCCGACCACACGTCGAAGTCCAGCGAGGCCCTGAACTCCGTCAAGGCGGCGCCGACCCCAAGAGCGCACTGGAAAAGGCCGCCTGCGCCGCCGACCGGGACTTTTCTGAGAACGCCAGCTACAAGATCTCGTGGGACCCATCGGCGAGGCGGGCGGGGCAGCCGCACTCGGCCGCCGCCCCTGGTGGCGCCGCGTACTGGACTTCCGCAACCGGGAGGCGCCGTGGGCCGGTGACCGGCCGCGGCTGCGGCGGGGCTTCGGGTACCTCGTGACCTGGGTGCTCTGGGCCTGCGTACTGGCCCTGCTCATCACCGCCGTCGTCTACGCCGACACGGCCGTCAGTGCCGTGCGCGACCACTTCGCCAAACGCTCCCCGGTCGGCGGCCCGGACACCGTCGTGGCCTCACGGTCCTACGAGGGGCACGAGCCCCGGCTCCTCTTCGACAAGCTGAACAACACCTGGTGGGGCCCGGGGATCAGTCAGGCCGGCACGGGTGAGTGGGTCGAGGCCCGCTTCGAGCAGCCCACCCGGCTGCTCGACGTCATCATCACCCCCGGCGTCTCCAGCCGCGCCGACAAGTTCTCGCAGTCGGCTCTCCTGCACCGTGTCGAGGCCGTGATCACCACGGCCGACGGCAAGACGGCAACCCGCATCCTCACCCTCAACCAGGGCGCCGGCGGCCAGCGACAAGTCTTCCGGACCGGCGAGGTCACCGCCGTGCGCTTCGTCCTGCGCTCGGCCTACGGCGCGGCCGCCGACAAACAGGTCTCCATCGCCGAGATCGAGTTCTTCGGCCCGTCAAAGAGCGGCCGGATCTCGTAGATGACCGGGCGGTGTACCGGAGCTGACCCTCTGGTAGAGCAACTCCCAATAAAACCTACGCAGTTGGCAAACTGGCGCTGTCCTCCCCGCCCATGGATACCGTGATCCCGTGCGGACTCAGCGACAGCCGGGCAGCGGCCGGACCGGCGACTCTCAGTAGGCCCCCCAAGTGCCCCGCTCCACCCGGCAGCCGGCCGCTCCCTCCTCCGGCGCCCCCACCACGCCCTGC
The DNA here is from genome assembly GCF_000966975.1 of Streptomyces katrae. Lineage (GTDB taxonomy): Bacteria > Actinomycetota > Actinomycetes > Streptomycetales > Streptomycetaceae > Streptomyces > Streptomyces katrae. Next base: position 4,492 of record NZ_JZWV01001191.1, read on the forward strand.
TCGGCCTCCAGCAGACCGCGGGGAACGCGGCCACGGCGGCAAGCACTGGGCCGGGCGCGCGGCGACGCCCGGCCAGGCAGCTGCCCGGCGGCTCCCTCGCGCAGATCGAGGAGCGCACCGAGGCGGGGCTGGAGCTGCCCTCGTACCTGATGCGGCTGGAGGCCGGCGGTCTGTCCTCCTCGTACGCGCTGACCGGGGACGCCTTCGTGCCGCGCGCGATCGCCGCGTTGGTCGGGCACGACGACGGCGCCGTCGCCGACATCGGCGGCGAACTGGTCGGGCGGCCTGAGACCTTCTTCGGGGCGGGCCGCGCCTTCTCCGTGCCGGGCGGCACGGAGAAGGCGCGGTATGACGTCACCGTCCGCATCAGCTGGGCGCCCGACGACAGGCCGCCCGTCTTCGTGCCCGACCTCCCGGCCTGCGCCCCGCCGGTCACCGCCGCCGGACTGGAACAGGCCGCACTGGAAGACCCTGAGGGCAAGGACACCAAAGTCGACGTCCACCACAACACCGCCGCTACCGCAAGTGGTACGGCCGGTTCATCGTCGAGCAAGGGCGTCGGAGGCCTGCTCTGCGGGCTGGCGCCCGTCGCGCCGGCGGTCTGGGTCGGTGCCGCCGGAACCACGAACCTCCAGCCGTAGCAGTCCTCCCGCAAAACCCGCAGACAGCGGAACTTGGCCGAACCGCGTGTCCTGCGCAGCGACAAGGGCACGGTCGCGGTACTGCGCGAGGTGCGCTACGAGGTACGGATCAAGAAGCTCGGAGCCACCGGCGAGCGGGCCCTCCGCGACCCCGGCACGCTCACCCAGCGGGTACCCGCGGAGCACCTCGTCCCGGTCGGCACCGACCGGCCCGGCCTGTCCCGAGTGCTGGCCCCGGCCACCGCCTACGTCTCCGTCGCGGACTCCCTGGCCCCGCTCGCCGTGGCCGAACGCGGCGCCACGCACCAAGGTGGCGGCGGGCTCTTCGACGCCGTCGCCTCCGTCCTGCACCCCGACGTCACCGCGCCCGGCGCGCCCGGACGGGGTGGGGTTCCCCGAGATGCAGGGATGGTCCACCTGACCCCCCCCGCCCTTGTCCCGGGCGCAGTGCCGTGCTGCGGTGAGAGCCTGCACGGACGACACCACCAAAGGAGGGCGCATGAATGGTCAGCGTGAACAGGACGGCCAAGGGTTCGAGCGGGTCCGCAAGATCCTGGAAGAGATAAACGCAGCATCAGCGTTTCTCGGTGCCGGCTTCTGTACGGCGGCGTTCACGGCAAGACTCGTGCCGGCATCTACACCCAGGGCTGTCCTGTACGGCTTACTTCTGGTTGCAGCCTTGGTGGGTTCGGCCGCAGGTTACCTTTTGAACCTGAAGGTGAAGGACTGGCTGCAGCGTAGGC
>NZ_JZWV01001192.1 GCF_000966975.1 Streptomyces katrae
CACTTCCCTCCGATCGGCCGCCGTGGCCGTGGCCTGGCTCGTCGGCAACTTCGTCGTCGTAGCACTGACTCTGGGGCTGCCGCTTCTACGGGTCATCGGATAGGCCTGTCGCTGACCCTTGCCGGCGGTGCTCCGCTGCGCCTGCCTGGTGCCCGCCCCGGTAGGGCATCTACTATGCGGGACCATGACGCCAGTGATCGCCTCACTGCCCAGCGGACTGCCCGCGGAGCTCGGCGGCTACAGGATTCTGGGAATCCTGGGCGCAGGCGGCATGGGGACGGTCTATCTGGCCAAGGGCCACGGCCGACGGGCGGCGCTGAAGACGATCCGTCCCGAGTTGCTGAACGACCAGGCACTGCGAGATCGCTTCGCCCGGGAAGTGGCCGCCGCGGCCTCGGTTCGCGGTCGCTATGTGGCTGCCGTGCTCCGTTCCGCGCCTTTGGCCGCGGTGCCATGGCTGGCTTCGGAGTTCGTCGCGGCGTCCACCCTCGAACAGGCCGTACGCCGTCACGGGCCGCTGTCCGTGACCGCGGTGTGCGCCCTGGCCGGAGCGTTGGGGCGAGCGCTGACGGCGCTGGAATCAGCGGGCGTCGTCCACCGGGACCTCAAGCCGTCCAATGTGTTGATGGCCCTGAACCGCCCCAGAGTGGTTGATTTCGGTATTGCGCGCATGGCAGGGGACCGCACCCTCACCAGCGCCGGACAGCGTCCCGGGACAGCGGGGTACATGTCACCGGAGCAGGTGATGCAGGAAGAGCTCGGACCAGCCAGCGACGTGTTCTGCGCCGGAGCACTCCTCGTCTTCGCCGCGACGGGACGGCACGTGTTCTACAACGGTGATCAGGCCGGAGCCGACTTCCGGATCGTCCACGAGGAACCCGATCTCAAGGACGTACCGGGCACCTTGGCCCGGGTGGTACGCGGCTGCATGGAGAAACGGCCAGCCGATCGGCCCACCGCCGCAGAGCTCGCGTCCGAACTGGACCCGAGAGGGGTCGGCGCGGGAGCGGCGAAACGGTGGCTCCCGCCCAGCGTCGTCGCCGACGCCGCGGAGATCGAACGAGCCGCGACCGCGCTGGCCGGCGGCCCCGGGCCACCGTCGTCCTCGGGGGCGCGTCCGTAGGGGCTCTGGTCTGGGGCCGGTCCTCTTCGGAGGCGCCGTCCCGGCACGATCCCGCGCCCCGCTGGTCCGGTGAGCCCGGCGAGGTGCCGCCGGCGCTGTGGTCGCTTGAAGGCGCGGCGGTCACGCCACGCTTTCCGCCGGGGGACATCGGCGGCGCGGCGTACTTCGAGGAGCGCGGCGGCGGGCTCGCCGCCTACGACATCGTCTCGGGCCGACGGCGTTGGCGCGGCCCCGCCGTACGAGAGGTGTGGGGCGGGAGCCGTCCCATCGCGCTGGACACCGACGGGACCGTGTTGTTCCTGGCCGCGGCCAACGGTGCGGTTCTCAAGAGGATCAAGGCAGACGCCGACCGTCTGCTGGCCGTCGACCGTGACACCGTGTACGTCCTGGACCGTGCGGGCGAGATACGCGCCTTGCGGTCGGCTGACGGTACCCAGCGCTGGCACGGCAAGCTGCCCGTACCCGGCCCGGTCGCGGCGGCCGGCGGCCACGGTCTGGTGACCGTGGTGTCCGCCACCGGGGCCGTGGCAGCCCTGTCCGCCGCGGACGGTGCACGGATGTGGCGCTATGACATCAGCGGCGCCGACAGGCCGGCGCCCGACACCGAAGCGTGCCGGCCCGCCATGTCCAGCGAGGCCGTGGTGCTGGGGGGCGGAGCCGCGCTCACCGCCCTGGCGCCGCGAGGGGGAGGCCGCCTGTGGCAGCTGGCCGCCGACGAGCGCGCGGGCTTCGGGGAGCCGACGGCGACGGGCGACAAGCTGTACGTGCGGGACGGGGCTCAGCTCAGGGCCGTCGACGCGGTGACAGGCAAGGCGGCCTGGACGGTGGCCGCGGGCGCCGAACTCGCCCCGCGCCCGGGGCCGCTGGTCGTCGGCGCCGGCGTCCACGCCGCGCTCGCCAATCCCGAACTGGGCATCCTCGCCGTGCATACGGGACGTGCAGCGGCCCAGTACGTGTTCGCTCCGGCGCTCGCCTCCGCGGCCCCCTGGCAGGGAGCCGCGGTCGCAGGCAGGGTGGTCTGGCAGCGCGGTTCGAGCGTCAGCGCGCTTCCGGCCATGTGAAACGGCCCCGTGAGGGCCGCCGATGAGGGGGACGGGTATGGAGAGGCTGCTCGACGGCGACCCGAGGTCCGTCGGACCGTACCGGGTGCTCGCCCGATGGCCAAGCCCGGGAGCCGCGCGCTCCGGCCCTGAGCCGAAGGCGGAACAGGGGCCCGCCGTACGCGGCCGCCCACCCCGGCCCGCCACATCGCCGGCCATGTACCTGGGCCGTGACCGCGCGCATGTTCACGCCCTGATCTGCATGCTTCCTCGTGCCGCATGCGCGGCGGCCGAGCTCCTGGCCGGCGTTTCGGTGCCAGGCGTTCCGGAGGTACTGGAGCTTCACACCGCAGACGAGCCGCCGTGGGCCTCCCTGGCCTACACACCCGCCGTCACCCTCGCCGCCGTCGCCGGCTCCACGACCGGAACACTCGAACCGCAGCCGGCGGACCGCATCCGTGCACTGGGTGGCGCACTCTGCGAGACCCTGGCCGGTCTGCACCAGCATGGCGTCAGCTACGGCGTACTGATCCCCTCGGGTGTCTGGCTCACGACGGGGCGCCCTTTGTTGATGGCCTTGTCCTCCTGCCGGACAAGCCCGACTGCCGAACGGGGGCGGCACGGCGAGGAGATCGTTCCGCCATCGGTCCTGCCAGCCCCTTTCATGGCACCTGAGACAGTCGGCGGCCGGGTGTCGTCGCAGGCCGCCGACATCTACGCCCTGGGCGTGC